>JANOFZ010000484.1:0-6188 GCA_031413935.1 Thermoleophilia bacterium
TCGGAGCGGCACTTGCTCAGACCGACGGGCGTTCCTCCGGTCTTCGGTTCGTTGTCGTCGCCGGTTGTCGCGGCGTAGGCGCTGAAGCCGGCCGCGATCGCGATTGCGATCACGAGGAGCGCTCCGAGGGTAGAGCGTTTCATCGATCTCCTCCGCATATCAGCGTGCTCATGCCTCTTCTACGCCGCTGCACCTGGTCGACGTCACACTGCGATCAGATCAACCGCCTATGCGAACCGCACCCGAGCCTTTGCGAGCGCCTCGCGCACCCCGCCGGGGCCGGGGGCGCCGCGGGCCGCGACGCTCTGCGCGGCCGTGCCGGCGGGGACGAACGAGCCGTCGCGCACGCTCGCTGCCACGCGCTCGTGTGCCTCGCGGAACGGAACGCCCTCGACAACGAGAGCCTCGGCTGCGTCCGTCGCAAGCACGAGCGGGTCGGAAGCTGCCGCGGCCATCCGCTCCCGATCAACACCGAGACCTGCGACGAGGGCTGCAAGAGCTTGCAGCCCGAGTCGCGTGTCGAGTCGAGCGGCGAACACCGGCGCCTTGTCCTCCTGCAGGTCTCGGTCGTAGGCGAGCGGGAGGCCCTTCACCGTCGCGAGTAAGCCCGTCAGCCGGCCGATCGCCGTGCCCGCCTTGCCGCGAGCGAGCTCGGCGACGTCCGGGTTGAGCTTCTGCGGCATCATCGACGACCCCGTTGCCGCGTTCTCCGGCAGCTTCACGAAGCCGAACTCGCCCGAGCACCAGAGCACGATCTCCTCGCCGATCCGCGAGAGGTGGGTGTAGAGGACGGAGACCGCATAGAGGTAGTCGAGCGCGAAGTCGCGATCGGCGACCGCGTCGATCGAGTTGCGCATCGGCCCCGGAGAGCCCGAAAGGCCGAGTGTCGATCCTGCGAGAGCGCCTGCGCCGAGCGGACTCTCGAGGGCGGCGGCAGCGGCAGCAGCGAAGCGCGTACGGTCGCGATCGAGCATCTCGACCCAGGCGAGGAGATGGTGTCCGAGGGTCACCGGCTGGCCGCGCTGAAGGTGCGTGTAGCCGGGCATGAGCGTGTCGACCTCGGCCTCCGCGAGCGACAGAACGACGAGCGCGAGCGCGGCTATCTCATCACGCGCCTCCGCGCAGGCATCGAGGACGTAGAGCCTGAACGCGGCTGCGACCTGGTCGTTGCGCGAGCGCCCCGCGTGAATCTTGCGCCCGAGCTCGCCGAGCTGTCGCTCGATCGCGCTGTGCACGTCCTCGTCCTCGGCGAGATACCCGGCGGGATCCTGCGCGATCTCAGCGAGCCTGGTCTCTGCCTCGGCCAGCTCCTCGTCGCTGAGCAGCCCCGCAGCATGGAGCCGCTCCGCGTGCTCGTAGCTCGCCTCGCAGTCGTAGGGCAGGAGGGGCGCGTCGTCGGCATGGAGGAAGGCCCACACCGCGGGATCGAGCGAGCCGCCCACGCGCCTGGACCAGAGGGTCATCCTGTGACTCCGTTGTCGAGGTAGGCGGCCAGTTCTGCCCGGAGCTCGTGCGCCGTCGTCCCGTTCTTTGCCGCCACGAAGATCGTGTTGTCGCCCGCGAGCGTCCCGGCGATCGAGGGATGGCCTCCCTCGTCGATCGCCTGGGCGAGCGCGCTCGCGTAGCCGGAGGGAGTTGTCACGACCACGAGGCCGCTATTTGCGGCCTCGACGCCGATGGCGTAGCGTCGCATTGCGGCACCGATCGCGCGCAGGCGATCCGCGTCGCCCGTTCCCGGCGGGGCGTAGATCAGCCTGCCGCTCGGGGCGCGCACCTTGACGAGGCCGAGCTCGGCCACATCGCGCGAGACGGTCGTCTGGACGACGTCATGGCCTTCGTCCTGGAGCGCCTGGACGAGCTCGGCCTGCGTCGAGAGCGCCTGGTCCTGCACGAGCCGCAGGATCGCGGCCTGTCGTTCACGACGGTTCATAAAGCTAGTACTCCTTCCAGGATCGTGAGCGCCTCGGCGACCCGAGCCGCGTCGACGACAAGCGGAGGGGTCAACCGCAGCACGTCCGGCCCGGCCGAGAGAACGAGGAGCCCCTGCTCCCGGCACGCGTCCACAACGGGGCCGACCGGGCGATCGAGCTCGGCTCCGATCAGGAGCCCACGACCCCTGACGGATCGCACCGCGGGAAGCGATGCGAGCCCGGCTTCGAGCTGGGCACCGCGTTCATGAACATTCGCGAGGAGGTCAGCGTCGATCGCCTCGACAACGGCGCAGGCCGCTGCCGCGACGACGGGGTTGCCGCCGAACGTCGAGCCGTGGTCGCCGGGCACGAACCCCGACGCGGCGCGCTCCCCCGCAAGCAACGCCCCCATCGGCAGCCCGTTCGCGAGCCCCTTGGCGAGAGTGACGAGATCGGGGTGGATCCCGAGCTGCTCAAAGGCGAAGAACGTTCCCGTGCGACCCATTCCCGCCTGAACCTCGTCGACGCAGAGAAGCGCGCCGACCTCGAGCGCGAGCTCGGCTGCCGCCTGTGCGAACGCGGGCTCGAGCGGGATCACGCCGCCTTCACCCAGAACGGGCTCGATCAGGATCAACGCCGTCTCGGCTGCGGGAGCGAGCGCTGCCTCGAGCGACTCGACGTCGTTCGGCCGGGCGAAGGAGACACCGGGGACGAGTGGCCCGAAGCCCTCCCACTTCCCCGGCTGGCCCGTCGCAGAGAGAGCCCCGAGCGTCCGTCCGTGGAACCCGCCCTCGAGGGCGACGATCCGGGTTCGGCCCGTCGCTTTCCGTGCGATCTTGAGCGCCGCCTCGTTCGCCTCGGCACCGGAGTTGCAGAAGAAGGCGCTGCTGCCCTCGAACCGCTCCGCGAGGAGCGATGCGAGCCGGAGCATCGGCTCGGTCCAGTAGAGATTCGACGCATGCCACAGCCGGTCGAGCTGCGCCTGCGCCGCTGCCAGAGGCTCCGGCGCACAATGGCCCAGGCCGACAACTGCGATTCCGGCAACGAAGTCGAGGTAGGCGCGGCCCGTGTCGTCCCACACGGTGCACCCGCTGCCTCGAACGATGGTGAGGTCGGCGCGTGCGTAGGTGGGGAGCACTGAGCTGCGGGCATCGAGGAGCGAGGTCAC
The DNA here is from genome assembly GCA_031413935.1 of Thermoleophilia bacterium. Lineage (GTDB taxonomy): Bacteria > Actinomycetota > Thermoleophilia > Gaiellales > Gaiellaceae > Gaiella. The sequence continues at coordinate 3,079 of JANOFZ010000484.1, forward strand.
GCGACAACCTCGGTGGCGCCGATCACGGCGTGCACTCCGCCGCGGGTCGCGAGGACTGCCGCTTCGAGCTTCGGGACGATCCCACCCTGGAACGTTCCGTCGCCGAGCATGCGGTCGGCTGCCTCGACATCGATCTGCCCCATCACCGCTCCATCCATCAGCACGCCGGGGACGTCACTGACGAAGACGATCCGCTCGGCGCCGAGTCCAACCGCAAGTGCGGCAGCCGCCTCGTCGGCGTTGACGTTGAGCGGTCCCTCAGCGAGCGGCGCTACGACGGGAATGTGGCCAGCGGCCAGGGCATCCTCGATTGCGGCCGGCGACGTCGGAATAGGATGCCCGACGAGCCCGAGCGCCTCGACCTGATTCGCACGGAGTCCTATCTCGTCGCCGAACATCGAGACCGCCTCACCGCCGATGGCGGAACAGACCTCGTGGTTCACCTCTGCGAGCGACGCACGAACGACCTCGAGCACTTCGGCGGTGGTGACGCGACGGCCGTCGACGAATGTAGGCTCGATGCCCCTCCGTTCCATCTCGGCCGTGATCTGCGGGCCCGCACCGTGCACGATCACGACGTCATGCCCGGCGGCGCGCAACGCGAATGCCTCGCTCGCTGCCATCGCGGCAACCCGGCCGCCGAGCTTGAGGACGACGCGGCTCACGTCGTGTACTCCGCGTTGATCCGGATGTAGTCGTAGGTGAGGTCGGAGGCGAGATACCCTGCTGCGCCGTTCCCGAGGCCGAGATCGAGGTCGATTCGACAGACGGCTCCCGAGACGTCCGGTTCCGCCCCGGTCGGCGCATCATTCGCGAACACGGTCACCCCATCGAACGAGACCGTCAGCAATCCGGTATCGAGACGTGCAAACCCGTCTCCGTACGGGGCCGATCCCGCGGCCGCGAGCACGCGCCCCCAGTTCGGGTCGTGGCCGAACGCTGCGGTCTTGACGAGAGGAGAGGTGGCGATCCTGCGCGCGATCGCCTCTGCCTCGGGCTCGGTGGCGGCGCCCGTGACGCCGATCTCGAGAACGACTGTCGCGCCCTCGCCGTCGGCGACCACCTGTCGGGCGAGGTCCGCACACACGTCGTGGAGCGCAGTTGCGAACGCCTCGTCGTCGCGCACGGCGCCGCTCGCGCCGTTCGCGAGAAGGATCACAGCGTCGTTCGTCGAGCAGTCGCCGTCGACCGAGATGCGATTGAAGGTCGCCTCGACCGCGGGACGGAGGAAGGTCTCCGGCTCGCCGGCGGAGAGCGCGTAGTCGGTCGTGATCACGACGAGCATCGTCGCGAGACGGGGGTGAATCATCCCGGCGCCCTTCGCCATCCCGCCCACCGTGAACCCCGCGGTCGTGACGGCGGCGACCTTCGGCCCCGAGTCCGTCGTCAGGATCGCGCCCGCAGCCGCGCCACCGCCCTCGGGGGAGAGTGAGTCGGCGGCGGCGCGGGATCCTGCGAGCAGCTTGTCGACCGGGAGGCGCGTGCCGATGATCCCGGTCGAGAGGACGATTATCTCTTCGGGCCGGAGTCCGAGCGCCTCGGCAAGCGCTTTGGCCGATGCGACGGCGTCGGCCTCCCCCTGCGCTCCGGTTGCCGCGTTCGCGTTGCCGGCGTTGATCAGGACAGCCTGGGGCTGTGCGGTGGCGAGGTGGCGCTTCGAGACGGTCACCGGAGCCGCCTGGACGCGATTCGTCGTCCACAAAGCCGCTCCCACGGCCGGCTCGAGGGAGCGAACGACGGCAACGTCCGGCTTGCCCGAAGGGCGAATCCCCGCTGACACTCCGCTCGCAACGAAACCCCTGGCAGCCGTCACAGACATGGGCTAGACCAGAACCCCGGAGAGGCGGAGACCGGCAGTGTCCTCGAAGCCAAGGACACGGTTGATGTTCTGGATCGCCTGGCCGGCTGCGCCCTTACCCAGGTTGTCCTCGGCGCAGATGACGATCGTGCGGTCGGTAAACCGGTCAGGGAAGACCCCGATTTCAGCGCGATCCGTACCGCGGACACGCGCGAGCTCCGGCGCGACGCCCTCCGGGAGCACCGAGACGACGCCACTCTCTGCATAGGTCGCCTCGAGCAGTGCCCGCAGATCGGCACCCGTCGAGCGAACATTGCAGGTGGCGATCAGGCCGCGACGGACGGGGAGCAGGTGCGGCGTGAACGAGACGGGGAAACCGAGCAGCTGCGCGATCTCCGGCACGTGCTGATGGGCGCCGACCCGGTACGGCGAGACGTTCTCGAGCACCGATCCGGCATGGGAGGCGTCCTTGGGCGTCCGGCCGGCGCCCGTCATCCCCGAAAGGCCGTCGACGACGGCGGACTCGGGGTCGATCGCGCCCGCGATCGGCGCGAGGGCGAGCAGCGTCGCCGTCGCGTAGCAGCCCGGGTTCGCGATCAGGCGACCGGTCTCGGCGACGAGCTCCGGCAGCCCGTAGACCCAGTCACCGAGCCGCTCGGGATGCGGGTGCTCGAAGCCGTACCAGGCGGAGTAGCCCGCAGCGTCCCTCAGCCGGTGCGCGCCCGAGAGATCGACGACGACGCCAGACGGTATCTCCTCAATGGTCGCCGACCCGCTGTGGGAGAGGCAGAGGATCGTCACGTCGGTCTCGTGCGCGAGCGCCTCGGCGTTCGGGACGAAGTCAGGCATGACGGCGCCGGTAAGGCGCGGGTCGAGGGCGCTCGCTGGCTGCCCGGCGAGCGAGTCCGACCCGACGGCGGCGAGTTCGAGCCCGGGGTGCCCAAGCACGCGGTCGAGGGTCTCCTGGCCGGTGTACCCAGCCGCACCGACGATGCTGACGGTCTTCATCCTGCATAGTATGCATATCTGACCATTTCTATGCAGCGCACTGGGTTGGGCAGCGACACTTCGTGCTTGCGGCCCCGCATGGGTCCAGGCATGCTTGATGCCAGATGCTCTGCCTCTCCGTACCCGCGTTCGACAGCGATCCGCGCCTCGCCATTGACGGCAGCGCGGTATCGCGCGGCGTAGGCATCGAGCTCATCACGATTCTCCCCCGCTAGGGAGACGTCGCTCACGCACAGGTCACACCCAGTGCAGACGGCGACGGAATCAGCACCGTTCGCCAACCTGGCGGCCGGAGAAGGGACGA
>JANOFZ010000485.1:0-2096 GCA_031413935.1 Thermoleophilia bacterium
CTCCATCGTCGTATCGTGTCGTCTGCGGGCACCCGGCGCAAGCCGACCCCGTTAGGGTGACGCAATGGACATCAGCGAACGCCTCCAGGACTACGCCGAGCAGGCCACATCACCACACGATCCCCTCCTCGTCGAGCTCTCGGAGGAGACGCAACGCTCGCTCGGCTCGGAGCAGATGCTCACGGGGCCCGTTGCGGGCAGGTTTCTCGAGTTCCTGGTGTCGGCGGCACGACCTCGACGGATCCTCGAGATCGGCACCTTCAGCGGCCATGGGACACTCTCGATGGCCGCCGCGTTGCCCGCAGACGGCCACATCGACACCTGCGAGCTCGACCCGGAACGAGCTGCCGTCGCCCGGTCCTACTTCGATCGCAGTCCGTGGTCAGATCAGATCACGATTCACGTCGGTCCTGCAGGAGAGACGATCGAAGCGCTTCCCGGAGAGTTCGACCTCGTCTTCATGGACGCCGACAAGACGGGCTACATCGACTACTACGAGACCGTTCTCCCGCGCCTCTCCGAGCACGGCCTGATCGTGGCCGACAACACGCTGCATGACGGCCGCGTGCTCGACGCGTGCGACACGCTCGCGGCCTTCACCGCGCACGTCGCCGCAGACCCACGGAGCGCTCAGGTGCTCCTGACCGTTCGAGATGGCATGACCCTGATTCGCCGCGCCGCCGCCTGAGTTCTCCCGCGGATATCCCTCGAACGGGAACGAGTCTCCCCCAAAACGGGAGTAGCTCGAGCTCGCGACCCGGATGACGATTGTGAGGCGATGCGCGTGCGGCACTTCGTCCTCCTCACCACTTTCGTGGCCCTCCTTGCGCCAATGAGCGCGGGCGCCTCGACGATCATCGATCGCAATGCGACCGGTGTGACGTTCAAGGTCGACAGGAACGGGCAGGCGCTCGTCTCCTACACCGCCCGTGGCAAGCAGTGGAACGTGCTCGCCTGGGGTGCAGTCAACGCCCTCGCACCGACACCCGGAGGGAAGCAGGTCGACTTCAAGCTCGACTACTCGGGCGGTTGGGGAACGGTCAAGCGAGACGTCTGGAAGACGCTCAAGAACACGTGCAAGCCCTACTCGGGCCCTCCGCTGGCCTGGCAGGTGATGGCGTGCACCGCGCCCGACGGAACCCACTGGGCACTCCAGTCCTGGCAGCGGATGCTGCCGAACTACGGTCTCTCCCCCACCCCCAAGCAGGCCGTCTGGGAGCTGCGCCTCTCGCACTGGACCGGCGAGTTCCCGACCCTGACGGTCAACACCAACTGGGCCTACAGGAAGTTCGACCACCTCTTCGGGACGTTCGCCTACAACGGGACACCCGTCCACGGCTACCGGTCGACTGCCGGCGGCAACCCGCTCGACTCGTTCGGTCGCAACCTGTACGTCGACACGTTCAACTCGGCCTACGGGGGCGGCTGGAAGCGCGAGAACAGCTTCCTGATGCACAAGAACACCGGCACGTTCTGTTACGGCTTCTACCCGCACGGCAACCGCCCCGCCGGCCACGGCGAGCGCTACCGCGCCACGATCATCGGGCCTGGCGTGACGCCGGACGTGATGTGGCAGGGCGAGTCGCCGGGCGTGTACGACGAGGCGCTCGATCGAGAGATCGCCGACGCCCAGCGCGCCACCTACTCGACCGATCGTCTCTGCAAGGCCGTCTGACTCGGGAAGACGGAGAGCGAGCCAGGCTGAAGCCTGGCACCCTCGCTAGCCTTGTTGGTCGCATGGTCGCAGCCGTCATCTTCGACATGGACGGCGTCATTGCCGACACCGAGCACGTCTGGGACGAGGTGCGGGAGGTGCTCGTCGCCGACTGGGGTGGCACCTACTCGCCGGTCGCGCAACAGGCGATGATGGGCATGAGCTCCGTAGAGTGGTCGTGCTACATGCACGACGAGCTCGGCCTCGCGCAGAGCCCCGAGGAGATCAACGCCGAGGTCGTCCGACGCATGCTCGAGCGCTATCGCACCGCATTGCCGCTCGTCGAGGGAGCCGTTACCGCCGTGCGTGAGTTGTCGGAGTCACTGCCGCTCGCGGTTTTCGAGCATTGCCATCAGCGGATCGGGCGGCTCCAGCGGATAGA
>JANOFZ010000486.1:0-2030 GCA_031413935.1 Thermoleophilia bacterium
CCGGTACGCCGTCGTATAGGTTTCCACCAGGAGTTCACTACCGTCGTCGCGACGGTACGGCGAGGAAAGGAAGCGCGGAGTGGCGCAGGTCACGATCGAGAAGATCAGGAAGGTCTACCCCGACGGCACGGTTGCCGTCAAGGAGCTCTCACTCGAGATTCCCGACGGTGAGCTGATGGTGTTCGTCGGGCCCTCGGGGTGCGGCAAGACGACTGCGCTCCGGATGGTGGCCGGGCTCGAGCAGATCAGCGGCGGCGAGGTCCGGATCGGCGACGAGGTCGTCAACAACCTGCCCCCACGCGAGCGCGACATCGCGATGGTCTTTCAGAACTACGCGCTGTATCCGCACAAGAGCGTGTACGAAAACCTCTCGTTTCCGCTCAAGTTGCGAAAGATGGAAAAGTCAGAGATCGACAGGCGCGTGAAACGCATCGCGCAGATCCTCGAGCTCGAGGAGCAGTTGCCGCGCAGGCCGCGGCAACTCTCCGGAGGGCAGCGGCAGCGAGTGGCGATGGGGCGCGCCATGATCCGCGAGCCCCAGGTCTACCTCATGGACGAGCCGCTCTCGAACCTCGACGCGAAGCTGCGAACACAGATGCGCGCAGAGATCGGGCTCCTGCACAAGGAGATCGGCGTCACGACGATCTACGTCACCCACGACCAGGTGGAAGCGATGACGCTCGGCCAGCGCGTCGCGGTGATGCGCAAGGGTGAGCTGCAGCAAGTCGCGTCGCCGCAGGAGCTGTACACGCACCCGGCAAACCTGTTCGTTGCGGGCTTCATCGGCAGCCCTGCGATGAACTTCTTCGAGGGAACGATCGAAGTTTTCGACGACGGTATCTCGGTCACCTTCGGTGACGGTCAGCGCCTCCGTGTCGACGACGGGGAGCGCGAATTCGCACCTGCGCTCGCCGGGACGGCAGGTGCAAACGTGATCGTGGGAGTCCGTCCCGAGCACCTGGAGGACGCTGCGCTCATTCCCGAGACGCCATCCGACCGTCGCCTCCGTGGGCTCGTTCGCCTCCGCGAGCTCCTCGGGTCGGAGATGGTCGTCCACTTCGAGGTGGAAGCAGCCCCCGTGATGACGGCGGAGACACGTGAGATAGCCGCCGACGTCGACGCCTCGACCCTGACCGAGCTCGACCACATGGGCTCCAGCCGTCGGACATCGTTCGTGGGCCGGTTCGGCGTCGCGACCCAGGCGGTGGAAGGAACCGTCACCGAGATCGCCGTGAGCGCGGGATCGTTGCGTTTCTTCGACCCCTCCACCGGAGCCCGGATCACAACGTGATCAACCTTCGTCCTGTCGTGTACGTCCAATCGAGCAGCAGGGTCTCCTCCCGCGTTTCCGGGGCCTGACGTGGGACTTGACTCGAAGCGACCGACACGCCATGATCGAAATCGGTCATACAGCAGGCCATCAGAGCGGATGACAGTAGGGAAAGGAGATGTGAGCACATGAGCGACGAGATCATCGGTCTCGAAGGCGACGGATCATCGATGTTCGAAACGCCAAAGGGGCGTAAGGACTTCATGTTCGATTCCGCCAAGCTCCTCGCCGCAGCCGCAGCGGCTGGGCCGTTCTTCATGGCTGCGGAGCAAGCCGCAGCTGCCGAGTTGGCATCGACGGGTGGCGACCCGATCGCGACGAACGCCGTCAACGCGGCGAAGAAGTTCGCCGGCATCACCCTCACGAAGACGAACGAGGCAGGGTTGCAGGCTCTCGATGACAAGAACTTCTCCGGGCCCCTGTGGGAGAAGCTGACCGGCATCAAGCTCAAAGTGGTCGAGAAGCCGTTCCCGCAGATCTACTCCACGGTGATCGCCGAGTTCATCGCCAAGTCCGGCGCGATCGACGCAATCGACGGGTCTCCGGTCTGGGTGCCCGACTTCGCCGAGCGGGGCGTGATGCTCCCACTCGACGATTTCATCGCGAAGCACAAGGCAAAGAGCTCGTTCGACGACATGCACCCCCTGTACCGGAACCTCGGCAAGTACAAGGGAAAGACCTACGGCTTCTTCGACGACGG
>JANOFZ010000487.1:0-4803 GCA_031413935.1 Thermoleophilia bacterium
GCGAGGAGACCGCGCTCGCCGAGCTGATCCAGCCGATCGAGCAGGCGATGGAGGCAGGCGCCGACGCGATGGTGACGCCGTGCCCGCTCTGCCACCTGTCGCTCGATGCGTGGCAGTCGAAACTGAAGAAGCAGACGGGACGCGATTTCGCGATGCCGATCCTGCATCTCTCCCAACTCGTCGGCGTCGCCGCGGGACTGACGGACTCGGAGCTCAAGTTCCGCCGCCACGTCGTCTCCGTTGACCCGGTGCTTGAGAAACTGAGCGTCTGAATTCGGAGCGGCCCGGTGACAGGCTTCAGCCTGTCTCCCGGGTTTCGCGGCCCCCGTAGCATCTCAGCATGATCTGGATCGCCGCCCTCGCCATCCTCGCCTTCGCACTCCTCGCCTATGGCTGGTTCGAAGCGGGGTGGCTCCGGTGCCGGGTGCTCGACGTCGAGATCGACGGCCTGCCGGAGGATCTCGACGGGCTCCGGATCGCACATCTCTCCGACTTCCACCTGGGGATCAACTCACCTGGCCGCGTGGCGACGGAGAAGGCCGTTGCCTGGGTCGCTAGCCGACGGCCGGACCTCGTCTGCGTCACGGGTGACCTCGCCTCGAGCCCGCGTGGAGTGCCGCTCCTCGTGACGCTCCTGCGAATGCTCGAGCGTCCCTTCGTGATTCTCGGGAACCATGACGTCGCAGCCACGAGGGATCCGTTTTCTCAGCCTGCCGATCTCGAGGAGCTCAACGACGTTGCGGTGCTGCTCCGAGACGCCGCCACCACCATCGTGAGGGCAGGCAAGCGCATTCAGATAGTCGGCGTCGACCCGAAGAGCTACTCGCGCGGCAACGCACGACCCTGGGAGCTCGCTGACCGCGGTACGGATCTCCGCATCCTGCTCTGCCACTTCCCCGGAATCGAGCGGACGCTGCAGCCGGGAGCGTTCCACCTCGTTCTTGCCGGCCATCTCCATGCAGGCCAGATCGTCATCCCGTACCCGGGCGGGAAGGTGTTGCTTGCCCATCCCGGGGCGCGCTTCGTGTCTGGTGTGTACTCCATCGGGGGTGGCACGATGCACATCTCTCCGGGAACGGGAACGACGTTCGTCCCGTTCCGGTTCTTCGCCCGCCCGGAAGTGACCGAGCTTGTCTTGCACCCGGGGAGGCCGCGAGTGCAACAATCGACGTGATGGAAGGGCACTCGCTGATTTCTGCGGACATCCTCGCGAGCTACGCGGCAGATGCTGCGCTCGGAATCGAGGGGGTGCGCGGGGTCGTCGACGGGTCGCGGCCGCGGCACAACGGGGTCAAGGTGGTGACCGACGGTGAGGCCGTCGCGGTGGAGCTTCATCTCGCCGTCGACTGGGGGTCCAACGTTCCCGAGGTGGGCGCCGCAGTCCAGATGAGAGTGGCCGAGTATCTCTCGACGATGGCCGATCTCACCCCGGCTACCGTCGATGTGATCGTCGACGACATCGGCCCCCCTCCGGCAGGCGCGTAGAGCAGTGAACGCTCGCGTCGCCGGGCTCACCCGTGGCACGATCGAGACGGCCCCGTCGGTCTGTCGCGACTGCGTGTGGTGGCAGTCGCGCGGCAACCGGACGGCGTCGAAGGAACGGTGGATCGAGCGTGTCGAAGAGGAGTCCGGGGAGTGGGGGACGATCTACTACGACGACGACGGCTCGGTGCTCGGATCGATGCAGTACGGCCCCTCGGGGTTCTTTCCCAGGGCCGCAGACCTTCCCGCCGGACCCCCTTCGGACGATGCGGTTCTCATCACCTGCGCCTACCTGACGGGCGGCGGGGCCGAGTGGGTGGAGAAGTCGCTCTTCCTTGCGGCAATCGGTGAGGCGCGAGATCAGGGTGCGAAGGCACTCGAGGCGTTCGCCTACCGCTACCCCGAGCGCGACCGTGGCATCGAGCGATTGCTCGTCCACCGCACGGTGTTCCCGCGTGATCTCCTCGAGGACTTCGGTTTCGTCACGGTGCGTTCGCAGGGACGAGTCGAGCTCTGCCGGCTCGAGTTAGCGGGACTTGCCCCCGTCGAAGAGGGCCGCCGGGCGAGGGTTCTTCGAGTCGTGCAGGAGGCGTTCGCTCCCGAGGGTGCCTCACTTCCCACGCCGTAGGGGGAAGCGCAGCCTTGCCCCCCCGTGCGGCGCATCCCCGTCGCGCCTCGTGCGCCGCCCCGAAACGTTTCACCGGTACCCCGTAGGGGAGACGGCGCAGCCTCTCCCGGGACAGGTCACAGCGACCACCGGCCTCGGGGGCAAACAGGCGTAACGTTGCGAGGCGCCGCATTAGCGGCAGCGGGCCGTACCGGCATCGCTGAACGAGCTGCCCTGCACCGGAAGGAACTTCCAGTCGTAGCCAGTGGGGCGGAGGTTGAGCCGGAGGACACCGTAGGTACTCGAGTTGCGCACGATGCTCCCGGGCCGCGGCAGCAGGGTGGGATAGAGGCTCTTGCCCCCCGTGCCGACGACGAAGGAGCGAATGCCCCTGATGGGTGCAAAGCGCTCGTAATGGTGATCGTGACCCTGGAGAACGACGTCTGCCTTCGCCCGCGCGAGGAGGTCCCAGAAAGGGGCGTACTCCACACTTGACCCGTGGAAGCCCGAGCTGAACCGCGGGTGGTGCCAGTACGCGAGCGTGCAGCGATTGCGGTGCGACGCGAGGTCGGCCTGGAGCCACTGCCACTGGGGCGATCCGCGCTCGCAACCGCCGACCTTCGAGCAGTTCGAGTTGAGCACGACCACGTGCCAGGCGCCGACGGCGTAGCTGTACCAGCCGGAGGTCGGCAGCTTGAAACGGTCGATCGCGACTGCAGCCGTACCACTGTTGTACTCGTGGTTTCCGAGCGCGGCTTTGATCCGTGGTACGAAGCGTCCCCAGCTCGGGTCGAAGCAGTTGGCGAAATCTGCTGCGGTGCCGTTGTCGTACGCGATGTCACCGAGAACTGCGATCGGCCCCGGGAGCCTGCCGACGAGCGCAGCTGTCTGCTCGTCTCCATCCGACGAGCAGCTCGCGATGTCCCCGACGGCGATGAGGGTCGGGGCGCGAGGAGCGGTGCCCACCGAGCTCGCAAGCAGGAGGGCCGCGGCGAGCCCGAGGCCCGCGCCGACGACTGCCCTACGTCGCAGCGACACCGGCGAGCAGCACGTCGGCGATCTGGATCGCATTCAGAGCGGCTCCCTTGCGGAGGTTGTCGCAGCAGAGGAAAAGCGCGAGACCGTTGACGGAGCCCTCGTCCTTGCGAATCCGTCCGACGAGCACCTCGTCGCCGCCGGCAGCATCCTGCGGGGTCGGAAACTCCGGCAGCCGCAGAATACGGACGCTTGGGGCCTCGCTCAGGATCGCGGTCGCATCCTGCGGCGAGAGCGGCTCCTCGAACTCGACCCAGATCGCCTCCGAGTGTCCGACGAGGACGGGAACACGCACGCACGTGGCGCTGATCGCGAGATCGGGAAGCTCGAGGATCTTGCGGGTCTCCGCGCGGAGCTTCGACTCCTCGTCGGATTCATCCCCTTCCCACGACCAGTCCATCACCAGGTTGTGCTCCGCAGAGGGCTCAGCCCGGAGCTGTTCCATCCGCTTCGCACCCGCGCCGCTGACCGACTGGTAGGTCGCGACATGCACGCGCTTCAGCGGCACGACGTCATGGAGCGGCTTCAGCACGCAGGTGAGCGGGATCGTGCAGCAGTTCGGGTTGGCGACGATCCGGTCGCGTTCGAGCGCCTCGAGCGCGCGATTCGCGTTCACCTCGGGCACGACGAGTGGGTAACCGTCGACGAGCCGGTAGGCGGATGACTTGTCGATGCAGATCGCACCAGCCGCAGAGGCGATCGGCACGAGCTCGCGGCTCGCGTCGGTGCCGACAGAGAAGAGGAAGAGGTCGACGTCTCCGGCAGAGAGCGCCTCGGGCGTCGCCTCCTCGACGAGGATCTCGTCATCTCCGAACGGGAGCCGGGAGCCGGCCGAGCGGGCGGAGGCGAACGCGCGCACGTCGTAGCCGCGCTCGGCGAGGAGCTCGAGAGTGATCGTGCCGACGGCGCCCGTGGCGCCGACGACGCCAATGCGAGGCGCGGCCATGCCGCCATTCTAAATGAGACCGATCCCGTAGGGGCGACGCGCAGGCGAGCAACGCGAGCCCGTAGGGGCTAGGCGCAGGCGAGCAACGCGAGCCGAAGCCTCGCCCGCGGCCTGGGCGAAGGTATTCGCTCAGGCCGGCCGACGACCCGAAAGGGCCCGTCCGAGCGTCACTTCATCCGCGTACTCGAGGTCCCCGCCGACCGGGAGCCCGCTTGCGAGCCGTGTCACCCGGACGCGGTCACGGAGGCGATCGGCGAGGTAGGCGGCCGTTGCCTCGCCTGTCATGTTGGGGTTCGTCGCAAGCACGACCTCTTCGATCCCGCCCTGCTCGACCCGGTAGAGCAGCTGACCGATGCGGAGGTCGGAGGGCTCGACGCCGTCCATCGGAGACAGCGAGCCACCGAGCACGTGGTAGAGCCCGCGGTACTCGTGGGTTCGCTCGAGCGAGACGACGTCGACCGGCTGCTCGACGACGCACACGATCGAGCGATCACGACGGGGGTCGGTGCAGACCGCGCAGAGCTCCTCCTCGGTCAGGTTGCCACAGTCACGGCAGAAGCGCACGCGTTCCTTGATCTCTGCGATCGCCTCGCCGAGGGCGAGCGCCTCCTCCTTCGAGACGGAAAGCAGATGAAAGGTGAGTCGCTGGGCGGTGCGGGTGCCGATCCCGGGGAGGCGGGTCAGCTGCGCAACGAGATTGTCGACGGCCGGGCTCAGCATCAGGTTGAGGTTA
>JANOFZ010000488.1:0-11830 GCA_031413935.1 Thermoleophilia bacterium
CTTGAAGGTTCCACTCAAATCTTGGAGGCGCATGTCAGACCGTCCGGCCTCGAGCACGAGGACACGGGTCGACGGATCGGCGCTGAGCCGGTTCGCGAGCGCGCAGCCCGCCGAGCCGCCGCCGACGATGACGAAGTCGTAGGTGTGCTCGCTCACAGCGGGAGTCTACGCTGACTCAGCATCCCCTCAACCGCCCGCAAGCTTTTCCTGCCGCCACGCCTCGGTGTCGGCGAGATCGTTGAACGTGAAGATGTGGAAGCCGGCGATCTTCTGCTCAGGATCGGCGATGACGGGAGCCAGGCCCTTGATCAGCTTGTCGGGACTGAAGCCGCCCGGCCGGAAGAAGCGCGTCACGAAGTCGTGATGCTTGCGGAGGTACCGCATCGATTCACCGATGCCGATCCGCGTCGAGACGCGGAGGAGCTTCGCCCGCGGGACGACGCCCGGGATGCCGACAAAGATCGGCAACGTCGTACCGCGCGCCCAGACGTTGTTCACCCACGCGACCGTCACTCTCGAGTCGAAGCAGATCTGGCTCGCGATGTAGGTGGCATACCGGGACTTCTCGAACATCGCCGCGATCGTCGTCTCGTCGTCGATCAGCGGATGGCTCTCCGGGTACCCCGTGATCCCGATCCGCTCGAAGGGGTGACCGATCTCCTGCAGTGCCTCGAGCAGCTGCGCCGCGCCCTCGTACAAGCCTGCCGGCTGGTCGGCGTCACCCGCGACGACGAAGACGTCCTTGATGCCCATCTCCTGGAAGCGTGCAATGAGCTCGCCGAGATGCGAGCGGTCGGCGACGAGCCGCGCCGACAGGTGCGGGACGACCGGGTACCCGTGCGCCGCGAACTTCTCAGCCAACTCGAGGCTTGGTTCGAGACCCTTGATGGGAGATGCGGTCACCGTGAGGGTGACGTCTCGAGGCACGTGCTCGAGCACCTGCTCCTCCGCCCCCGCGAGCGGAATCACCTCGTATCGAGAGCGGGCGACGAGATCCGCGATCGTCGCGGACTTCCCGGTCGAGGTCGAGACGGTCGCCATCACGCGAACGAGTCCGGGAAGGAGGCCTTCTTGCGCTCGATGAACTCGATCAGCTCCGCGTCGACAGCGTCGTCGATCGGCGGTGCCTCGTACTCGGCGAGCATCTTCTTCCACGTCGCGTTCGCGCGCACGTTCGCGTCCTTTGCGCCCTCGATGTCCCACTGCTCGAAGCTGCCGTTGTCGGCGTTCGACGAGCGCCAGAACGCGTTCTCGAAATTCTCGAGCGTATGCGGGTGACCAAGGAAGTGCGTCCCCGGCTCGTTCGTGAGCAGCGCGTCGATCGCCTGGCCATTGCGGGTCATGTCGACACCCTTCGCGAAGGAGTGCCACGCCGCAGCCTGGTCGACATCGAGGATGAACTTCTCGTACCCCATCGAGAGACCACCCTCGAGCCAACCTGCCGTATGGAGCACGAAGTTGACGCCGCCGAGCATCGTCGGCTGCATCGTGTTTGCCGACTCGTAGGCCGCCTGCGCGTCGGCGACCTTCGACGCCGTGAGGCCTCCGCCGGAGCGGAACGGAACGCCGAGCCGCCGCGCAAGCGCGGCCATCACGTAGAGAATGAGCGCCGGCTCGGGGGTACCAAACGTCGGCGCACCGGACTGCATCGACATCGAGGACGCGAACGAGCCGAGAATCACCGGAGCACCTGGCCGGACGAGCTGGCAGAACGCCATCCCGGCGAGCGCCTCGGCGAGCGTCTGCGTGGCTGCGCCGACGACCGTGGCGGGGCTCATCGCGCCCGCGAGAATGAACGGCGTGATCAGGACTCCCTGGTTTGCCTCGGCGTACGCCTTCGCGGCGCCGAGCATCGTCGAGTCCCAGACCATGGGCGAGTTGGCGTTCGCGAGCGAGACGATCGCCGTGTTCTCCTCGAGGAAGTCGGCCCCGAAGAGGATCCTGGCCATGGCGACCGTGTCCTCGGCCCGGCTCGGGTGGGTGACCGAACCCATGAAGGCCTTGTCCGAGTAGCGCATGTGCGCGTAGACCATGTCGTAGTGCCGCTTGTTGACGGCAATATCGACGGGCTCGCAGACGGTGCCTCCCGAGTGGTGGAGGAACGGCGTCATGTAGGTGAGCTTTACGAAGTTGCGGAAGTCCTCGATCGTCCCGTAGCGGCGACCGTTGTCGAGGTCGCGCACGAAGGGAGAGCCGTATGCGGGCGCGAGCACGGTGTTCATGCCGCCTATCTCAACATTGTTCGCGGGGTTGCGCGCGACCTGGGTGAACTGTGCCGGCGCGCTCGCCTGCACGAGCTGGCGCGCGAGACCTCGCGGGAACCGCACGCGCTCCCCGTCGATGTCAGCACCCGCTTCCTTGAACAGGACGAGCGCCTCCGGCGTGTCGCGGAAGTCGATCCCGATCTGCTCGAGCACCGTGTCGGCGTTCTCCTCGATCAGCGCCAGGTGCTCGTCCGAGAGCACTTCGAAGGGCTTCATCGTTCGCGTGATGTAGGGAACACTGACGGCGTTCGAGACCGCTCGCGCGGCCTGTCTCGCGGCGCGGCCGCCGCTCCGGCGACCCCCGGCTGTCTCGGTCATGCGGGGCTCCTTTTGAGGCTTGATGTGGATTGGGAGTGCGTTTGGGGCGGTTCTGCACCAAGGAGCGTGTTCGCCGGGGTCGGCGTTAAGGCTGGTTGCCTTGATGTCGACCCCGGGGGACGCGATCCGCCGTGTGCAGGGCCGCATCCGAACGTGCTCCTAATTCGCATCAAGCCTCCGTGTTCGATTCAGGGCGCGAGCGGCGGCGCGTGCGGCCCTCGGCCGCATCGGCCACCCTTCGTGGCGGGAGGGTGACGACAGTACGAAGTCGCTCGTAGGGGTCGGTGTCGTGGGGGATCGCCATGGCGCCGACGAAGAGCTCCTGGAAGCGCGGTTCGACGGCGGTCTCGATCTTCTCGACGCGCCGAACGACCTCCTCGATCTCGGCACGCGCGGAGCCGTCGAGCAGCGCAATCCGCGCCCCCGTACCGGCCGCGTTGCCCGCCGACGTGACGCCCGCAGGATCGCAGTCGGGAATAAGCCCGAGCACGAGCGCGTACACCGGGTCGATGTGACTGCCGAAGGCGCCGGCGAGGCGGATGCGATCGACGCGCTCGATCCCGTAGCGCTCGAGCAGCAGCATGCAGCCGGCGTGGAGCGCGGCCTTCGCGAGCTGGATCTGGCGGATGTCGTTCTGGGTGATCGTGAGCTCGGGCTCGCCGTCCGAGATCACGTAGGAGAACGTGCGCCCATCGGGGATGATCCTCGGCGAGCGGGCAGCGAGAGCGCCGTCGATCGTGCCGTCCGTGGTCAGGATTCCGGCGAGGTGCAGTTCGGCGACCGCCTCGATGATCCCCGAGCCACAGACGCCGGTGACGTGCGTTCCCTCGAAAGCCGGGTCGTCCGACCAGACGTCGCCGCCGATCACGCGGTACCGAGGCTCGAGTGTCTCCGGGTCGATGCGCACCCGCTCGATCGCGCCCGGCGCGGCGCGCTGACCGCAGCTGATCTGGGCTCCCTCGAAGGCAGGGCCGGTGGGGCTCGAAGCCGCGAGGAGCTGATCGCGGTTGCCGAGCACGATCTCGGCGTTCGTGCCGACGTCGACGATCAGGTTGACCTCCTCCCCGAGATACGGCCCTTCGGAGAGGATCACGCCGGCGGTGTCGGCACCGACATGACCGGCAATACACGGGAGCACGTACGCACGGGCCCCTGGATGCACGGGCAGGCCGAGATCGACGGCAGGGCAGCGCACGGCCTCGTCGATCGCGAGCGCGAACGGCGCTCCGCCGAGCTCGGTCGGATCGAGGCCGAGGAGGAGGTGGTGCATGATCGGGTTGCCGACGAGGGTGATCTCGAGGATGTCGTCGCGCGAGACGCCTGCGTCCTTCGCGAGCTCGGCGGTGAGCTTTGCGAGGCAGCCACGCACGGCGCGCGTGAGCTCCTTCTCGGAGCCGGGGTTCATCATCACGTACGAGACGCGGCTCATCAGATCCTCGCCGAACCGGATCTGTGGGTTCATCTCGCCTGCCGACGCGAGCACCACTCCGCTCGTGAGGTCGCAGAGATGGCCGGCGACCGTCGTCGAACCGATATCGAACGCGATCCCGAGCATCGTCTCGTGGAGGCCGGCCCAGATGCCCGTTATCGCCTTGCCGTCGTGCACGGCGACCGTGACAGCCCAGTCGCCGCGGCGAAGTGTTTTTTGCAGACCCGGAAGAATGTGTGCGTCGCACGTGAGCTCCGTCAGTTCCCACTCGCGCGCGAGCGCGGCGCGGAGGCGCCCGAGGTCGCTCGTCGGGGAGGCCAGATCAGGCTCCTCGACCTCGACGTAGTGGAGACGGACGACGGGGTTCACTTCGATCGGGTGGGCATCAGCCTCCTTGCGCACGACCTGGCGATGCACCTGACTCTCGGGCGGAACGTCGATCACGAGCTCGCCGGCCACACGGGCGGTGCAGCCGAGTCGACGTCCACTTGCGAGTCCGCGATCCGCGGCGTATGCCCGCTCGACCTCGCCGATCGGCGTCAGGTGCGAGGCTGCCGAGACAATCGCGTGCTTCGCGTGCTCGCCTTCGCTCACCTCGACCTGGCAGCGGCCGCAGATACCGCGTCCACCGCAGACCGAGTCGATGTCGACCCCAAGGCGCCGGGCCGCCTCGAGGACGGTCGTGCCGTTCTCGAACCGGCCGCGTCGCCCCGAGGGCGTGAAGACGACGAGGTGGTCAGTCACGCCGACGACGCCCTCCGCCTGCCCTCGCGGCCGCCGCGGCGGCCCGTCTGTGCTGCCTCGCCCGACTCGCTGTTGCGGGCGATCCAGTCAGCGCAGTTGTCGTCGTTGCCGTTCATCACGTCGGCTGCCCAGATCGCGAATCGCACCTCGTCGTGCAAGGGGCTCGTGATCGCAGACGTCAGACCGGATGCGATCGCCATCGGCAGGAATGCCGCATTCAACGCGGGCCGATTCGGAAGCCCGAAGCTGACGTTCGAGGCACCGCAGGTCGAGTTGACGCCAAGCTCGTCGTTCAGGCGCCGCACGAGCCGGAAGACCTGCCGGCCAGCGGTGCCCATCGCTCCGATCGGCATCACGAGGGGGTCGACCACAATGTCTTCCTTCAGGATCCCGTAGTCGGCGGCCCGCGAGACGATCTTCCGTGCCACCTCGAACCGGACATCCGGATCCTCCGAGATGCCCGTCTCGTCGTTCGAGATCGCGACGACTGCGGCGCCGTACTTCGCAACGAGCGGTAGGACGCGCTCCATCTGCTCGTCCTCGCCCGTGACCGAGTTGACGAGCGCCTTCCCCTGATAGACGGAGAGGCCGGCCTCGAGCGCCTCGACGATGGAGGAGTCGATGGAGAGCGGCACGTCCGTGATCGACTGGACGAGCTCGATCGTGTGGCGCAGGATCGCGGGCTCGTCGGCAAGCGGAATGCCTGCGTTGACGTCGAGCATCTGGGCACCCGCCTCCACCTGCGCGATCGCGTCGGCGATCACGGTCTCGAAGTTGCCTACCTTCATCTCCTCGGCGAGCTTCTTGCGGCCCGTCGGGTTGATTCGCTCGCCGATGATCACGAACGGGCGGTCGAACCCGATCACGACCTCCTTCGTCGCCGAGGAAAGAACTGTCTCCGTCACGCGTGCTCCTCTTCTCCGCTCGCGCGAGCCAGTCGCTCGAGTCGTTCGTCTGAGTACTCGGACTCGAGCTGTGCGGCAACCGCCGCCACCTCGGAATCGAGATCGTCACCACAGGGCCGCGCCTCGCGCCGCCACTCCTCCAGGTAGCCGTCGCTACCGATCAGCCCGGCCCGCATCGCCGCAGCGTCGATGGCCTCCTGGAACCGCTCGGAGAGCTGGATGCGAGACGCGCTGCGCCCCTTGCCAGCGGTCACCTGGGCTGGAATATCGCGCCACGAGATCACCGTCAGCTCAGGCACTCTGCAGCTCCGGCGTCACGTTCACGAACTGGACGAGCGACGGCTGCAGCTCGCCGTACCCCGTCCGGCGCTCCTCATACTGGAGCCCGAGGAGCTCGGCGGCAGCGATGGCCCGTTGACGCAGGTCGGGATTGTCGGTCTGCGCGAGGTAGATCAGACGCTTGTAGTTGCCGAACATCATCTGGATCAGCTCGGGGTTGGTGTCGAACCTGTACGGCCGCACGATCAGCGCCTCGAAGTGGCGCGCGAGAAAATCGGTCAGGTAGTAGGTGCCGGGCTCCTCCTCCTGCATCGCGTCCCAGGCGTCGTTCCCGGCGAGGAAGCCGTAGCAGTGTGCACCCGGCAACCGCTCGACATTGTGTTGATTCAACACAATGTCCAGCGCACCGGCGGTGCCGCAGTCGGCATAGGCAACGAAGACGTGGTCGTAGCGTCCCTTCAGCTCGGTCAGCTTCGCGTCAACCGCGCCAGCGATCTGCTTCGGCGTATTGTGGAGCTTCGCCGGCAGGCACTTGACGTCGACGTGCGTCCAGCCGTTGAGCGAGATCACGGCGAGCACTTCACGCGCGATCGCGCCGCACGCGAGAATGAGCACGTCGGGCCGTTCCGCCGCGTCGAACGCCACCTCCGCCTGGACGAGGTCGGAGCGGTCGAGGCTCAGGCCTGCCGATGCTGGGGCCACATCCACTGCTCTCAGTTCGCCCTCGCCGCCGCGCGACGGGCGAGGACGAGCGCTTGCGCGGTCTCGGCGGCCACGGCTGCGTCACGGCAATAGGCGTCCGCCCCGATCGCGGCGCCAAACTCCTCGTTCAGCGGCGCGCCACCCACGAGCACGATGTAATCGTCACGAAGCCCCTTCTCCTTCAACGTGTCGATCACGACCTTCATGTACGGCATCGTCGTCGTCAGCAGCGCCGAGAGGCCGAGGATCTCCGGTTCGTGCTCCTCGAGCGCCTCCAGGTATTGCTCGACGGGCGTATTGATGCCGAGATCGATCACCTCGAAGCCTGCGCCCTCGAGCATCATCGCGACGAGGTTCTTGCCGATGTCGTGGATGTCGCCCTTGACCGTGCCGATCACGACCTTGCCGATCCGCTCGACGCCGGTCTCCGCGAGGAGCGGCCTGAGGATCGTCATCCCGGCCTTCATCGAGTTCGCTGCGAGCAGGACCTCGGGGACGAAGAGGATCCCGTCGCGGAAGTCGATCCCGACGATCCGCATCCCACCGACGAGCGCGTCGTTCAACACTCTGTCCGGTGCCCAGCCGCGGCCGAGCAGGATGTTCGTGCCCTCGGCGATCTCGGGCGCCAGGCCGTCGTAGAGATCGTCGTGCATCTGGGTCACGAGATCCTCGTCGGAAAGAGCGTTGAGGTCGATCTCTTCGTCACTCATGCAGCACCTCGTTTCAGATCGTCGTAGCCGATGCGGATTGACAGGGTGGAAGCCTCGTCGCGAACGAGCCGACCGAGCTCGTCGAGCATGCCGTCGTGCAGGCGGACCGTCGGCCCGGAGATGCTCAGCGCGGCGACGACAGTTCCGCCCGCGTCGCGTACCGGAGCTGCGACGGCCCAGAGGCCAGGCTCGAGCTCATCGACGGCGGTCGCATAGCCTCGAGAGCGTGTCCGCTCGAGGTCCCGCCTGAGCTCGGCAAGGTCCGTAACCGTGCTGGGCGCAAGAGCCTCGAGCGGGCCTTCCGGGAGCGGCAGCGCTCCACCGGCGAGGAAGACCTTGCCGATCACGGAACCGTGGTGCGGTACCCGCTGGCCGACCCAGTTGGTCGAGCCGAGGATGTGCCGGCTGTCGCGCTGGTCGAGCATCTCGACGGCGGTCGATGTGGCGACGCCGAGGTTCGCCGTCTCGCCGCTTGCGCGCGCGAGGCGTTCCAGCGCGGTACCCGCGAGGTCGACCAGATCGGGTCCCGAGGTCTCCTTGCGGGCGTAGCGGAGCAGCACAGGGCCGGGCTTGATCGCGCCACGCGCCGGATCGCGCTGAACGAGACCCTGACGCTCGAGTGCCCCGACGAGACGCGAGGTCGTGCTCTTCGGCAGGCCCGCAAGCTGTGCGAGCTCGCCAACCGTCGGCGCCTCGTCCTCCTCGACGACGTGCACGAGCAACTGCGCTCCGCGCTCCATCGATTGGGTTCCGGTTTGCACGGTCACGAGGGCGTCCGATTCTCATGTTGTGGAACGGACGTTCCACACTGTGAGTCTAGTTGCGATCAGACGCCGTGACAAGAGCCCTGACACCAACCGCAGCGGCAAGCGCCGTCTGCACCGCGGTCTCCGTGTACCAGGTGCCGAGGTAGTCACCGGCGAGCCAGACCGGGGAGAGCGGGCGCGTCAGGCCGTGTTGCAGCGCGGCGCGGCCGACGCGGGGGAACGGCAACCCCTTCTCCCAGCGCTTGATCACCACCTCCTCGACGATGCCGCGGGTTCCCGGCAGCACCGCGTGCAGGTCGGCGAGGAAGATGTCCGTGATCGCAGCGTCGTCGAGGTGGTCGAGGAGACGCGCGAAATCCGCCGCGGCGTAGACCATGAAGCTGCCTCCGCGCGCACGCGTTGTCTCGCCCGCGCGACGCACGTTCGTCGTGTTGAAGAGCATGCTGAACGACCGCTTCGGGGTCGCGAGCGCGTAGAGGTCGTCCCAGGGCGTAGGTGCGGTCTCGTTCGTCAGGAACGAGCCGACGATGTAGGGGCCGTAGGGGATCGCGCCCAGCGCGGCAGCCGTGTCAGCGGGGAGGTCGGTGACGATCTCGTGGGTCGCGTACGCGGGTGTCGCGACGATCGCTGCCCTCGCTTCGATGGGTTCTGCGCCCTCGATCTCCACCCGCACGCCGTTTGCAGCGCGCTCGAGGGACGTCACGCGCATCTCGAGGCGCACGCGATCGCCGAGTGCTGCCGCGAGGGCGTCGATCGCAACGCTGGAACCCCCGACGATGTTGCGCGAGAGCCCACCCTTCTTGTCCCAGACGAGGTGGAAGTACCCGACGCCGTAACCGGCGGCGAGCTCCTCCGGCTCTCCCGACGAGCGCGTCAGCGTCGAGCGGAAGAGGAGATCGACGTCCTCGGGGAGAACGCCCGAGAACTCCGCAAACGAGCGGTCGTCCATGAACTCGAGCATCCGCTGCTGGCGGGTGGCAGTGTCCTCCCCCTCGCGCGGTGCCGCGATCTTCGCGTACTCGCGGACGGCGAGCCGAAGACGGATGCCTGTCCGCACGAGCGCCGCGCGCGATCGCAACGGCATCGGGAGCCGGAACGGAAAGCTCTCGACCGGGCCGCGCGAGACGAGCTTGCCGTTGAGGGACACGGCGGCCAACCGGCCGGGGACGGGCGCTGCGTTGACCCCAAGCTCGCGGAGCAGCTGCCCGGAGCTCGAGCTCTCTCCCCCGAAGACGTGCGCCCCGAAGTTGAGCCAGTTCTCGCTACGGGGCTCCGAGTAGATCCGTCCGCCTGTCCGGTCGGCTGCCTCGAGCAGGACGACATCGAGGTCGCGCAGGGCATGGGCCGCCGTCAGCCCTGCGATCCCGCCGCCGACGACGACGACGTCTGTCACCGCTGCACGCGCGCCGAGTCGCCGGCGACGAGACGCTCGACCTCGGCCAGAGTCGCCATCGACGTGTCGCCCGGCGTCGTCATCGCGAGCGCGCCGTGGGCCACGCCGTAGGCGAGCGACCTCTCGGGATCCCAGCCGTTGAGCAAACCGTAGAAGAGCCCCGACGCGAACGAGTCACCGCCGCCGACGCGGTCGAGGATCTCGAGGCCCTCGTATGAAGGCCCGACATGGAAGCCGTCGCGCGTGCGACACACAGCCGACCAGTCGTTCACGGTCGCGCTCCGGACTTCCCGAAGCGTGGTCGCGACGACCGCGAGTCGCGCGTACGCAGCCATCACCCGCTCGAGCAGCTTCGCGTACGCGTCGAGGTCGAGGTGCAGCAGGTTCTCGTCGGCACCCTCGATCTCGAACCCGAGCGCGGCCGTGAAGTCCTCCTCGTTCCCGAGCAGGACGTCGACGTGCTCGACGAGCCGCCGGTTCACCTCGGCGGCGCGCGCCGGGCCGCCGATCGACTTCCAGAGCGAGGGGCGGTAATTGAGGTCGTACGAGACGACGGTGCCGTGCCGCTGGGCGACCTCCATCGCCTCGAGCGCGACCTCGGCAGTCGTCTCGGAGAGTGCCGCGAAGATGCCCCCGCAGTGGAGCCAGCGGACGCCGTCGATGCCGAAGATCTGCTCCCAGTCGATGTCCCCGGGGCGGAGCTGCGAGGCCGCCGTGTTTCCTCGATCGGAGACCCCGACTGCGCCGCGGACACCGAAGCCGCGCTCGGTGAAGTTGAGCCCGTTGCGCGCCTGTCGTCCCACGCCGTCGTAGGGGATCCAGCCCAGATGGGCTCGCTCGACGCCGCCCTGGTAGATGAGGTCGTCGATCAGCCGGCCGACGGAGTTGTCGGCGAGCGCCGTCACGATCGCGGTGCGGAGGCCGAAGCAGCGCTTGAGGCCGCGCGCGACGTTGTACTCACCGCCTCCCTCCCACGCCCGGAACGAGCGAGTCGTCTCGATCCGCTCCTCGCCCGGGTCGAGTCGCAGCATCACCTCGCCGAGCGAGACGAGATCCCACCGGCACTCGTCAGCGGCGCGCAGGGTCAGCAGAGAGCTCACAGGGTGCTCACCTCGCGCGCGAGCCGCTCGATCTCGTCGAACCGCCCCTCGCGCACGAGCTCGGGACGCACGAGCCAGCTCCCACCGCAGGCGACCACGGAGGGAACGGCGAGATAGCCGCCGACGTTCGACGCATCGACGCCACCGGTCGGAATGAAGCCCACATCCGGGTATGTCGCGGAAACGGCCCGGAGGAACGCCGGGCCGCCAACCTGCGCCGCGGGAAACACCTTGACGACGTGCCTCCCGAGGACGCACGCACGCTCGATCTCCGAGGCAGTCGCTACTCCGGGGAAGAACGGCAGCCCCAGCTCGTCACACACCCGTACGACCTCGTCGTTCGTCCCCGGCGCGACGGCAAACGACGCTCCCGCGTCGTAGGCGGCGCGGGCCTGCTCGGCCGAGATGACCGTCCCGACACCGACGAGCAGCCCGTCGACCGTGCGGGCGAGGCGAATCGCCTCCGCAGCGCCCTCATGGCGAAAGGTGATCTCGATGCAGCCGATCCCACCCGCGAGGAGCGCAGCCCCCACCTCGGCGGCGCGCGCAGGCTCCTCGATCGTGGCGACCGGCACGACGCGGCACGCCCGGAGGCGGTCGATCGCCGCACTATCGGAAGCGGGCACACCCATCCCCGCCAGACCCTATCGCGGAGCGTCATCGATGGCGGCTGACAGGTGGCAGTCACTCGATGCCGGGCGTCGGCCCGTATCGGGCTTCCGCCCTCGCGCCGCCGCGTCCAGCGCTGATCGACCTGATCCGATTCCGTCCGACGCGTCCTGTAGTCTTGTTCTCAATGGAGACAACGTTTATCGATAGGGTTCGCGAGGATGTGGCGGCGCGTGAGGCGGCGACAGAGCATCGCGTGGATGAGCTCGCGAGCCTGTCTGCGCATTTGAGCGCGGCGACGGCGCGCTGGCTCCAGCTCGTCTGGGAGATGCGGGAGGAGGGCGACAGCAGCGACCTTCAGGCCTTTGTGGCGTGGCGTTGTGGGATCACGGGTCGTGAGGCGCGGGAGCTCTTGCGGGTCGCTGAGGCGTTGCAGGAACTGCCGCTGACGCGGGCGGCGTTTGGGCGTGGCGAGCTCACGTTCACGAAGGTTCGGGCGTTGACGAGGGTCGCGACCGCGTCGTCGGAGGAGGGTTTGCTCGACCTTGCGGGGACGCTCACGGCATCTCAGCTCGAAAGGGCGCTTCGGGCCTTCCGCCGCGTTGCCGCG
>JANOFZ010000489.1:0-1715 GCA_031413935.1 Thermoleophilia bacterium
CGTAAGCGCGGCAAAGGCGATCGACGACCGCGGCCGCGAGAGGCTCGTCCCAAAGAAGCTGTCGGAGGCTGAGTGATGTCAGTCAGGACGTGTCCGTGAGCGAGCTCCGGATCCGCCCGGCTGCCCGAGCGATCGTGCTCGACCCGGACGACCGTATCCTGCTCGTCCGATTCGAGTTCCCCGGCGGCACGTTCTGGGCGACGCCGGGAGGAGGGATCGAGGCGGGGGAGAGCACCGAGGACGCAGTTCGGCGTGAGCTCGCCGAGGAGACTGGACTCGACGGTGTCGATGTCGGCCCGGTCGTCTGGACGCGGCTGCACATCATCCCGCTCATCGGCGGCCAGTGGGACGGGCAGCACAAGCAGCACCACCTCGTCCGCGCGCCGTCCTTCAAGCCGGAGCCGCGGCTCTCCTGGGAGCAGCTGAACGCCGAGTACGTCTTCGAGCTCCGCTGGTGGGCGCTCGCCGAGCTCGGGGCGACGGAGGAGACCTTCGCTCCCCGCCGTCTGCCCGGGCTCGTGCGCGATCTCGTGGACAACGGCCCACCGCTCGCACCGATCGACGCGGGGGTCTGAGCTACAGCGCGAGATGAAGCCGAAGGGTCTCGTCGAGGTCTGCCATGAGCGCTGGCGGAAGCGCGCCGACTCTGGCTCCGAGGCGTTCTACGGGGACGGCTCGAACCTGCTCCGCCTGCGCCTTCGAGTTGCTGCGGAGGCCGGTGTCGGACGACCGGAGCAGGACCTGGAAGGGATACACGCGCGTTGTCGCCGATGTCACGGGTACCACCGTGACGACGCCCCGCCCGAGCCGCGCTGCTGCTGCGTTTGCCCCGTCGTTCGAGACGATCACTGCCGGCCGCCGCTTGTCGGCTTCCGAGCCTCGCACCGGTTCGAGGTCGACAAGTCTGATCTCACCTCGACGCATCGGGCCTCAGACCGTCAGACGCCGTGATGTCCCACTCGACGGCAGCACCTGATTGTTCCCAGTCCGAGAACGCCTCCTCGTAGGCGGGCCCGAGCTGGGTTGCCCGGAGCAGCCGAACGGCGCTATGCAGGGCGGCCGAGCGAGAGGCGAATCCTTCGGCTGCGGCGTACGCGTCGAGGAACTGGACGTCCTCGTCTGGAAGGCTCACGCTCAACTTCATACTATAATACTACCAGGGGTAGTACTTGAGTAGTGCCCATTGCGGACGTGTCCAGCGGAGCTACCCCTGCCAGCGCTTGGCGATCGGTAGGCGCCAGTCGCGACCGAACGCGCGCGGTCGCAGCTTCACTCCCGGAGGTGCCTGGCGGCGCTTGTACTCCGACCGGTCGACGAGCGCGAGCATGCGCTCGACCGTCGCGGCGTCGAACTCGGCGAGCAGCTCCTCCCGGGAGCGGTCGAGCTCGACGTAGGCCTCGAGCACGGGGTCGAGCAGGTCGTACGGCGGCAGCGACTGGTCATCGCGCTGCTCGGCGCGCAGCTCGGCGCTCGGCGGCCGCTCGATCGTCGACACCGGGATCAGCTCTCGGCCCGCGACCTCGTTGAGATGCCGCGAGAGGCGGAAGACGTCGGTCTTGAAGACGTCCTTGAGGAGCGCGAAACCACCGACCATGTCGCCGTACAGCGTTGCGTAGCCGACGGCCATCTCCGACTTGTTCCCCGTGGAAATGACGAGCCAGCCGAACTTGTTCGAGAGCGCCATCAACATCGTGCCGCGAACGCGGGCCTGCAGG
>JANOFZ010000490.1:0-2769 GCA_031413935.1 Thermoleophilia bacterium
CCGGATGCGCTCCTCGTAGGTGTTGATGACGCGCGGGGTGAAGCCCTTGTTGACGAGCGCGCGCAGCCGCGTGTGTGCCGGCGGGTCGGTGTCGAGCATCGACTTCCGTGCCTCGACCTCCTCCGGGGTCAGGTCCTCGAGTGAGGTTCCGCCGGTCTCGGAGGAGTAGGTCTCCCATTCCTTGGACATCTGCACGATGTCGTCGTAGCGCGTGAACACCCAGAAGCCGCGGCCGTCGGTCTCGGGCTGCCAGTGGAGCGGCGCCTCACGGCGGAGCAGCGTCAGCCACTCGTAGGGCACTCCCTGCTCCCACGCTCCGAGATCGGTGAGATCGATGTCGTCGAGCACGAGCCCTTCCACCGAGGGAGCCTCCTTGCTCGCAGCGCGCGCTACGTCGATCGGGACGTGATCCTCCCGCTCGTGCACTGCCTCTGCGGCTGCGGGCGGCGGCCCGAGCCGTACCTGGAGCTCGCCTGCCTCGACTCGCGCTTCGTAGATCGGGAGCGGCTCGAGCGCGGGCGGGCAGAGGACGTCCCCCGTGCGGAGGTCGAACTCCGATGCATGACAGGGACAGACGATCACGCCTCCGTCGAGCTCGCCGTCGGAAAGAGAGCAGTCCTCGTGTGTGCAGGTGTCCTGAAAGGCAACCCAGCCTGCAGCCGTCTTTCCGAGGCACACCGCGGCGCCCTCGACTTCGACACGGCGGAGGAAGCCCACAGGGGCCTCCTCCGCTGCGCCGACGGTGTTCCAGGCGAGCTCGGCCATGGTCTCGCGTCCAGCCTAGAGCGGGGTCGTGTCGCCGGCCGACTCGTACCCGAGCGTCTCGTCGAGCGGTGCAACGCCGTGGTGCTCGGCCGCGTGCGCCGCCGCACTGTCGATCTTGTCTCGACGCGTCACGATGAGGATCACGAACCAGATCAGTGCGAGCACGAGGAGCCCGATCGTCCAGGCCGCGGCGACCCAGTTGAAGTTCGAGTTGTCGTGCGGCTCGGGATTGAGCGCGCCATAGAACCCGAGAATCGGCGTCGCGACCGCGACCGCGACGATCAGGTACTGCCACGGCTTGTTGCCGCTCGACGGGATGAGCCGGAATGCCGCTATCGCGAGCACGAGATAGACGAGCTCGATCGCGAACGAGCCGATCGTGGCGGAGAGGATGAAGGTTGCGAACTGGTCGTTCGGGAAGAACGGGACAAACTTGCCGGCCTCGTCCACGAACCCGAACTGCGAGGAGTAGTCGGTGGCGAAGACGAGCAGTGTCAGGCCGATCCCGCCGACGGCAACCATCAGGTTCCCGACCCACGGCGTGTCGCGACGCGATGTCTTCGCGAAGAATGCCGGGAGCAACCCGTCACGCCCGAGGGCGAAGAAGCCGCGCCCGATCATCACGCAGATCGCGAGCGCGAGCGCCATCGCGTCGAGAATGACGACGAGCTCGAGGATCGTTGCGAACCACTTGCCGACGTAGAGCGTTGCCATCTCGGTGACCGGCCCCGGGGAGAACGCCCAGAGGCCCTCGCTCACCGCCTTCTCGCCGTAGCCGATCGAGAACGCGTAGGACATGAGCACGAAGAAGCCGCCAGCCACGGCAACGGTGCCGATCAGAGCGCGTGGGATCGAGCGGTGGGGATCCTCGGACTCCTCACCGATCGAGGCGGCAGCCTCGAAACCGACGAAGAGGAGGATCCCGAGCAGGATCCCGCCAAGCACACCGCCGCCGGTGACGCCGAGCAACGACGTCTTGCCCGGGTCGAACATCGAGAGCGTATTGCCATCCTTGCCGCCCTTGCCGATGATCACGATGGCGAGGATCACCATCGGGATGAACGAGACGAGCGCGAACGTCAGCATCGCGCGAATCGCAAGACGAATACCGAAGTAGTTGAGCACGAGGACGATCCCGAGCGCGATCATGCCCCAGATCCACCAGGCCGGACCTGAATCCGAGATGTGGGTCGTCCAGAACCCGTCGATGAGAACGCTGAGGCCGAGGTAGATCCCGCCGCCGCCGAGGAACAGCGCTCCGACGAAGAAGAAGCCGGCAAAGAAGACGCCGACCCAGGGGTGAGCTCCGTGGGTGAGGTACTCGTACACCGCTCCAGCGCCTGCGTACTTCCGGGCATAGAGCGAGATCGTGTAGGCGATCGCGAGCACGCCGATCCCGGCGAGCAGGACGGCGAGCGTCGCGTTCCAGCCCGCGCCGATATCCGGGCGCGAAACGCCGCCGAGGATGAGTGCGACCGAGAACATGGGGCCGATCGCGAGCGCCTGCGCGACGGCGTGCATGGTCGTGAGGTTCTTCTTGCCGAGCGTTCCCTGTGCGCCGTCGCCCTCCGAGGCCTGGCTCATGCGATCAACCCTCCCGTGTCGGTGGGACGCCTTTTCGTCGCGCTTGCGTCCCGGTCGCCGTGACGATATAACGTTCGAACATCGAATGTCAACTCTTCGCCAATCCGACCTTGACCCCCACCCCGCGCAGACGCTGCGTGTCCGTTCCGTCGTCGGCCTCGCCTACGACGAGATCCGCTCACTGATCGTCGCGGGCACCCTCGAGCCGGGCTCGCGCCTCGCCCAGGGCGCACTTGCCGACAGTCTCGGCATCTCGCGCGGCTCGGTGCGTGAGGCGCTCCGCCGGCTAGCGGGCGACGGGCTCGTCGACTTCGAGGTCAACCGCGGCTTCTTCGTCGCCGAGAGCGGGCTCGACGACGTGCGTCAGCGGCTCGAGGCGCGGCTCGCGCTCGAGCCGGAGATCGCACGGCTTGCGGCCAC
>JANOFZ010000491.1:0-4579 GCA_031413935.1 Thermoleophilia bacterium
CGCCCAGGCGTTCGAGCTGATCACCGCTCCGGGCGGGAAGTACCTCAAAGCCGACATGTACACGTGGTACTGGCATCCGTACATCGATCCCTCGTTCAATCTCTCCGTGGTCACGAAGGCCGAGTGGTACAACAACAGCGACACGGGCTTCGACGATCCGCTCTACGACAGCTGGTGGTCGAAGCAGGGCTCCCTCGTGAACGTGAACGCGCGCCGGGCGCTCGTCTGGAAGATGGAGGCGTACCTCGCGAAGCAGCGCCCCTACATCCAGCTCGTCGTCTCGAACGCGATCAGCGCCCAATCGCCGACGTGGACGGGCTTCCAGCCGACGCTCGGCGGGTCGTGCAAGTGCTACTTCACCTCTCCGCACCCGGTGCCGTAGAGGCTGGTGGTGCCCGGCTCGCTCTTTCGTGAGGACGGGGTGTGGCTGCGCTGTCAGTTCCACGCGCATACGACGAATTCGGACGGCGACCCGTCGCCGTCTGCGCTCTGCGACCACTACGCCGATCTCGGCTTCGACGTGCTCGCGATCACGGACCACTGGCACGTAACCGACGTCGCGCACGATCGCCTCGTGGTCATCCCCTCGAGCGAGCTCACGGCCGACGCGCCGTGGGCCCACGACGAGGCCGAGGTGCTCGCTCTCGGTGTCGCGGAGCTACCCGAGGCAGCGGAGCCCTTCGAGAACATCGAGGCGCTCGCCGCGTGGATCGTCGACCGTGGCGGCGTCCCGTTCCTCTGCCACCCGTACTGGAGTGGGCTCCGGGCCAAGGACGTCCTCGCGGCGCCGTCGCTCGCCGGGATCGAGATCTGGAATGGAAGTGCGGAAGTTCTGCAGGGCAACGGTCTCTCGACGGTGCAGTGGGACGACGTG
Organism: Thermoleophilia bacterium; assembly: GCA_031413935.1. Taxonomy (GTDB): domain Bacteria; phylum Actinomycetota; class Thermoleophilia; order Gaiellales; family Gaiellaceae; genus Gaiella. The sequence continues at coordinate 875 of JANOFZ010000491.1, forward strand.
CTCCAGCAGGGGCGGATGGTAATGGGTCTCGCGACCGATGACTGCCACACCCCGGGCGAAGACAGCGGCCACGGTTGGACGTGGGTGCTCGCGCGGGAGCGCTCGGGGGCCGCGGTGATCGAGGCGCTACAGAAGGGGCGGTTCTACGCCTCCTCCGGTCCGAAGATCCGCGACGTCGTGATCGAGGAGACGTCGGTGCTGGTTCGCTGTTCGTCGGCGAGGTCTGTACGACTTCGCTCCGGACCCTGGGACGGCTGCGCCGTCAATGCCGAACCGAGGATGGGCAACTGGCGCGGGGAAACGCGCGAGCGCGACGGTGATGGGCTGCTCACGGTCGCCCGTTTCGAGCTCCCGGAGTTCTGGCGTTGGGCCCGTGTCGAGGTCGAGGACGAGCGCGGCCGCCGCGCCTGGAGCAATCCGTTCGTGCTTCCGGGCCAACTTCCGGCCCTCTAGAGGTGTCGGCGCCGCGCGCAGTCCTGTTCGACTTCAACGGGACGCTCTCCCAGGACGAGCCCCTGCTGCTCCGGATCTACCAGAGCCTGTTCGCGCGCTACGGCAAGCCGCTCAGCGACGAGGAGTACTTCGCCCGGTTCGCGGGGCTGACGGAGGAGGCGATCGTCGGCGGCTGGCTCGGGGTCGACGGACCGCTCCTCGGCTCTCTCATGGCCGAGCGGATCGCCGCGTACGCAGCCGAGGCAGCTGACGGGGCGACGGTGACCGAGGACGTGCGCGCGGCTGTCCGCTATGCCGCGGAGCGGATGCCGGTGGCGATCGTCTCCGGCGCGTTCCGCGCCGAGATCGAGCCTGTCGTCGCGGCTGCCGGCCTCGCGGAGCAGATCACGCTGATCGTCGCCGCTGACGATGTCGAGCACGGCAAGCCGCATCCGGAGGGGTACATGCAGGCGCTCGACGCGCTCGATCTCGAAGCCTCCGAGGTGGTCGCGTTCGAGGACACCGAAGCGGGCATCGCGGCGGCGAAGGCGGCTGGCCTCAGGTGCATCGCCGTTCGCGGCACGCTGCCAGACGACCGCCTCGCTGCTGCGGACGAGATCGTCAACGCGATCGACGTTGCGCTCCTGCAGCAACTGCTGGCCCTCTAGCCCTCGAAGGGGAGGATGTCGATGCCGTCCACTCCGGCATGAGAGGACGCTGAACCTGCACGGTTTCTCTGTTCGTTGTAGCCTCGTGATCGTTGGCGTCTTGCAATCGAACCGAGGGAGTCCGATGAGCCAGAGTGATGCAACCTACGAAGGCCAGTGCTACTGCGGCGCCGTGAAGATCGTCGTTACGGGCGACGCGGTGGGGCAGGGCTACTGCCATTGCAAGACATGCCGGAGCTGGTCTGCCGGCCCGGTCAACGCGTTCACGCTCTGGCCCACCGCGGCGGTCGAGGTGACCGAGGGTGCCGACCTGATCGGCGAGTACAACGCGAACGACAACAGCTTTCGCCAGTGGTGCACGGCCTGCGGCGGCCACCTGCTGACCCGGCACCCGCTGTGGGATCTGACCGACGTCTACGCAGCCACGATTCCGTCCTATCCGTTCACGCCCGGCGTGCACGTCAACTACGAGTCGACCGTGCTCCCGATGAAGGATGGCCTGCCGAAGATGAAGGACTTCCCGGCGGAGCTCGGCGGTTCCGGCGAGGCTCTCGCGGAATAGGCGGCCGGTGCAATCCGGCTTCCCGCAGTGGTTCGAACGTCAGGCGACGATGTGCGCGCCAGGTCACAGTGCGGGTGAGGCTGAAGCCCTCACCCGCCACACGTATGTGCGCGGCCGCGCTCGCCCGCACCGGCGCCCTCACGTCCGACTGCCGCTCGTGCTACTCCCAGCCGAGATAGGGTGCTGCGCCGCGCTTCTGGAGGCCGCGGGCGATGATCAGCTTCTGGATCTCGCTCGTGCCCTCCCAGATCCGGTCGACCCGCACCTCGCGGAAGAAGCGTGCCGCAGCGTTCTCGTGCATGTAGCCGCGACCGCCGTGGATCTGCACCGCGCGATCCGCCACCCGGCCGGCCATCTCTGACGCGAAGAGCTTCGCCATCGCGACCTTGCCGTGAACCACCTTGCGATCCTCGAGCGTGTCGAAGGCGTGCGCTGCATGGTAGGTGAGGAGCCGGGCTGCGTGGAGCTCCGTCAGCGAGTCTGCGAGCGGGAACGAGACCCCCTGGTTCTCGATGATCGGGCCGCCGAACGCCTCGCGCTCCTGCGCCCACGCGGTCGCCTCGTCGAGGAGCCGCAGCGCGGCACCACAGCAGCGGGCCGCGATGAACAGGCGCTCGACGAGAATCCACTCGCGTGAGCCGGAGTCGCCACCCGAGACCTGGTTCGCGGCAGGCACGCGGCAGTTCGTGAACACGATCTCGGGATGGTGGTCGAGGTACGGGTCGTGCAGGAACCGCGGCGTTTTCGTGATCTCCATCCCGGGGGTCCCGGGCTCCACGAGGAAGAGCAGCTGCTCGCCCTCGTGCACGGCGGCGACGAGGTAGATGCCAGCGTCACCCTCGCTCGTGACGAACCACTTCTCGCCGTTGATCACCCAGTCGTCGCCGTCGCGATCAGCCGTCGCAGCGAGAGCCGCGAGATCCGAACCCGCACCAGGCTCGGTCAGCGCCCACGCCTCGCGGTACTCGCCGCGCACGATCGGCATAACGTACTTCTCGACCTGCACGGGGGTGAGCAGCTCGAGCAGCTCGCGTGGGCCGCGGTCGACCACGGTGAACCCGAGCCCGTTCGTCGCCTTGCCCGACTCCTCCTCGAGAGCGACCTGCGCGAGCATCGAGAGATCCTGGCCGCCGAGCTCCTTCGGCATGTTGAGCATCGAGAAGCCGGCCGCGCGCGCCTTCGCGCGCAGCGCATCGATCTCGGCCGTGTCGATCGCATTACGCTCTGCGATCTTCAGCTCGATGGGATAAACCTCTGCCTCGATGAAGTCGCCGATCCGGCGCTTCAGCTCGGCGATATCTGCGGGCAGCTCGGGGACGATCACGACGAACCTCCAGGGTGTTTGACCGCACGGTCAGGAATCGTATCGCAGGACGATACCTCGTAGGGGCGGGACCTGTCCCGCCCGCCTGGCGCGCGGTGGCCGGCTTTAGCCGGTCGCCAGGGTTCCGACCTGTCGCCGCGGGCGCTGGTTGGAACAGAGCGTCTGCCGTGCGCGCAACCCGGGCGACCGCCTGCAGGCGGCCACCGGCCCGCTCAATCGGCGCCGAGAATCTCCTGCGCCACTCGCAGCCCGCTCGCGAGCGCTCCGTCCATCAGCGCCGCGTTGCCGTCGCACGTGTGCTCACCACAGGCATGGAATGGGCCGGCAGGAGCCCAGACAGAGAGCAGCGGTCGGTCGCACGAGTACGCCGCACCGACCCACGGATCGGCGTCCCAGTCCTTGAAGACCGCCTCGTCAGGCAGCAGCGCGAGCTCAGGCCGCAGTCGAGCGAGCGAGGCGAGCCAGGTTGCGGGGCCGTCCGTCACGGCGAGGCGTGCGAGCGCGGGCGCCGACCCCGCGAAGGAGTGGACGACCGGCTGCACGCCGTCCGCGGCAGTGGCGGTCCATGTCCAGTAGCGCTCGGGCACCGAGAGGACGGCGCTCGTCGGCGGCGTCTCGGCTAGCGGTACGAAGAGCTTTGCGGCGTTCCCGTAGCCGACCGCGGCATACGCGGAGCGAAGCGACTCCGGCAGAAGTGGATCGAACTCGATCCGGTCGAC
>JANOFZ010000492.1:0-20052 GCA_031413935.1 Thermoleophilia bacterium
TGTGCTCCCGTGGGGGGTGCGTCCCCCCCCCCCGGGCGGTCCCACACAGCGCAGTTCGCCCCCACAGCGCCCGACACTGCTACTGTACCCCACCCAACACCCACTGCGGGGGGGCAATCCGCCCCCCCCCCGCTACTCGGGCGTCACATAGGCTGCCGTCAGCCCGCCGTCGACGAGGAACGACGTGCCGTTGACGTAGGACGACTCGTCGCTCGCGAGGAACAAGGCGCCGTTGACGACCTCGCGCGGCTTCGCCAGGCGGCCCATCGGCCAGTGGATCCGACGGCGCTCGAGGGCCGCAGGATCGCCGCCGAAGATCCGCAGCAGGAGAGGCGTCTCGACCGGGCCCGGGCAGAGCGAGTTGACGCGTATCCCCTGGCGAGCAAACTGCACCGCCAGTTCGCGACTCATCGACAGCACTGCCCCCTTCGAGGCGCTGTAGGAGATCTGCGAGGTCGCCGCACCGAGGATCGCGACGAACGAAGCGACGTTGATCACGGAGCCCCCGCCGCGCTCGAGCAGGTACGGGATCCCGTGCTTGCAGCAGAAGTAGACGCCCTTCGTGTTGACATCCTGAACGCGATCCCATGCGACTTCCTCGGTGACGAGAATGGAATCGTCATCCGCCGGTGAGATGCCGGCGTTGTTGTAGAGGACATCGATCCCGCCGAATCGATCGGCCGTTGCGGCATACATCGCCTTCACGTCGTCCTCGCTCGCCACGTTCGCGAGGACGGCGAATGCCGAGCCTTCGGAGCACAACGCAACGGTCTCCTCCGCAAGGCCGAGGTCGACATCGGCGACACACACCTTTGCACCTTCCCCTGTGAAGACGATCGCTCCCTCGCGCCCCATCCCGCCACCCGCGCCGGTGATCACACAGACCGTCCCCTCGAGCCGTCCCGCCATGGTCGTCAGCCTCCATCGAGTTGAGCACATCCTTCGGGTCACCCGTGATTCAACACCATCGCGGACAGGGGCCGCATCTTCTGCCCAAAAGCGCTGGAAATGTGGATGCTGAGCGCACGGCCACTCCCCCGTTCGAGGGAACAGAGTGTTCGCCCGGCCGCCGATGTCAGGAGAACGTATGAAGCGCGTACTTCTCCTCGTTGGCGTCCTGGCCGCCCTCGGCGCCTCGCTCGCGAGCCCCGTCGTCGCGGCCGACGCTGCGCTCGCCGCCACCGAGCGGCTCCCGGCGCTCGACCGGCAGGTTCTCTCTGCCCTCAACAAGACGAGAGCCGACCACGGGCTGCGCCCCGTCGTCATGTCCAATGCCCTCAATGGAGCGGCGGTTGCGCACTCGCGAGCGATGCTCGAGCGGGGCTTCTTCGCCCATGATTCTCCGAACGGCGCGCCCTTCGCCGCGCGGGTGCGAGGCTTCTATCGCTCGGCCGGGTACACCAGGTGGTCGGTCGGAGAGAACCTCATCTACAACACGGGCGAGATCACGGCGGAGATCGCGATCGCCGCGTGGCTCGCGTCTCCGGGACACCGTGAAAACATGCTGACGCCGGAGTGGCGCGAGGTGGGCATCGGGTCGCTCCATGCGCCCTCCGCTGGCGGTGTCTTCGCCGGAGAACCGACCTGGGTGATCACCATGGACTTTGGCGTCCGGGTGGGCAAGGTCACGGAACGGACAGTAGCGCGGAAGTTGGCCATGAAGACAAAGACGGAGCCCAGGAACGCGGCCGATGGCAAGGCGAGCAAGATCAGCCTACGGAAGCAGAAGGCGAAGGCCGGCAAGTCGGCCGCCAAGAAGACCCTGGCGAGGTCGGCGAGGGCGAAGGACACGCACGCGAGACCGATCGACCGTGTGCTCCCGCGCCCCTTCCTCGACTCGGATGACGAGGGCGACACGGCCAGTCCAGCTCATGATCCGACCGCAGCGCCGAACGACGACCCGTTCGACCCGTTCGAGCCGTAGCTCGAGCCTCCGTCGCACAGCTCCGGTCTCCCAACCAACCCGGGGGGTCATCATTTGCTCCAATGACCCGGAAGCTGACCCGTTCGACGGCAGCGTCGATGCCGCTCGAGGAGTGGCATCGACCTCACCGACGTCCACTGTTCAGGCGGCAGCGAGCGAGTGATAGGGGAGAGCCTGCGGGTCGATCTGCAGGCTGAAGCCCCTGTCCCACTCGATCACGACGCCGTCGAGCGTGATCGCGCTGACGACGCCACGGTCGCCGGTACGAAGACCGGATTCCGGGTCGTCGCAATCGAGCTCGATCGCTGTTCCGACTCTCACACCGGCTCGCAGGCGGGCCGAGAGGTAGCGTGCACCTTGGCTATCCATGCCCAAACTGTGATCCACTAGACGGGATCGCGCATCCCCCAAACGAGGCAGGAGGAGCAGTCGACCCGTCGAAACGCAAGGTGCGCCGGTGGCCGCGCACCGAATTCGACGGCTTAGGGCATGGTTACCGGCGCACAACACCTCCGGAGGCAGACGACAGTGCACGAGGATCCACGAAGCGACCGCGACTGGGAGCACTGGCCGGGCCGCAAGCCCGGCGACGACGGTATCCGACAGCGGCTCCGAGCACTGTTCTCAGCAACGGACGGAGACGATGCTCTCGAGGCGCGGATCGAGGAGAAGGGGCGCGAGATCGAGGAGCACACCGACCAGCTCCAGGCGACGATTAGCGACCTGGAACGGCGTGAGACCCGCACAGGGCAGCTGCGAAGCGCTGTCGAGGAGATGCTCAGGCAGGGATCAGCCGAGCTCGACGAGCGCCATGCAGCCCTGACCCAGCTCTCGCTCGATCTTGCGGCGCGCGAGGAGAAGGTGCGTGCAGACGAACGCGATATCGCGGTTCGGAAGCAGGAGCTCGGCGCGGTCGAGCTCCGGCGAGCGGCAGTTGAGCGGCGCGAGGAGGTCGTCGCCGAGCGCGAGGAGGAGCTCGAAAGAATTGCGTCGACACTCGGCGAGCGCGAGCGTCAGATCGCAGAACGGCAGGAAGAGAACGCCGGCGCTCTCGTCGCGTTTCCTACCGCGTCGGACGACGCCGCTCGGTTCGACGGGAACGTGCTGTTTCTGAGTGACGCGGGATATCGGATGGTCGAACGGCCCGGTGCGACCCCTCTCGTTGGTGAAACGGTCGAGGTCGGCACCTCCGTGTACGGCGTCATTCGTACCGGTCGTTCGCCGCTCGTCGGCGATCGCCGCTGCTGGGTCTACGTCGAGCCCACCGCGCCGACGCCGACGAGCTAGGCGGGGGACAGGCTACGCACCGACAGGGGGGTTTTCTGGAAGGACGTTAGGAAACGCCGCGCTGGGCGAACGGCATCCGGAAGACCGGGAGCAGTCGCCTCGTGGCCGGCGTGGAGCCGAGCGATTCGATGCGCCGCGCGGCCTGGCCGACGAGGAAGATCGCGACTGCTTTCTCATCTTCCTCGTAGCGTCGTAGGCGCATGTCGTAGATCTCCACGAGACCCCATGCCTCACCATCGACGACGATCGGCACGAGCAACGCGGAGTTCATCTGAAGCTCGCGCAACACGAAGGCCTCGGCGCCATCGAGGTCATCGTCGAGGAACGAGATCGACTTTGTCGTCAACGTCTCCAGCACCTGCTGCGTGACCGGGAACTCCGCGATCACGTAGGCAACGTCCTCACCGAGGTCGACATCTCTGAGCGTATGCCTGGCCGTGTCGACGAGTCTCGACCCATCGACCCTCGAGATGTTCGTTGCCGTTGCACCGACGACGAAAGCGAGCGCCTTGCTCAACCGCGCGAGGACATCCTCGACGGAAGACTCGATCCAGATCGCAGCCGACGCCTCCAGCACGTCGGGGAGCTTCGATCCATCGGGCCCGCTCCCCGCTCGGTTACGTTGCAGGCCCTCTCCCCGCGAGACCGACGGCTCCGTACCCGACACGATCTCCCGGAAGCCGACGACGAGATTCTTCCCCCCCGCCTTTGCGCGGTAGAGGGCCTGGTCAGCGGCACGCAGCAGCTGGCTTGCACCGGCGCCATCGTAGGGATAGGTCGAGATCCCCGCGCTCAACCGCAGTGGGAAACCGGCGTCGGCGAGTCCCACATCAAGCTCTCGACGAAGCCTCATCGTCTCTGTCACCGCCTCGTCGGGGTCTGTCTCGGGAAGAAGAACGACGAACTCGTCGCCCCCGAGCCGTGAGGCCGATCCGCCCTCGGGGCACGCCAGGCGGAGCGCGAGGCCCACCTCGCGGAGCAGCGCGTCGCCGTACTCGTGACCGGCACGATCATTCACGTCCTTGAAGTCGTCACAGTCGAGCACGATAAGACTCAGGGGCCGTCGTGATTCCTGTGCTTCCTCGAGAGCGTGCTCGAGCCTGTCCTCGAACCCTCGGCGATTCAGGAGCCCCGTCAGAGTGTCCGTATGGGCACTCTGGCGTTCCCTCCCGAGCGCAAGCGCCGCATCGAGCGAGGCTGCCGTTTGAGCAGCAAGGAGGGAAGCCATCTCGGCCTGGCTGCGGTCGAAGGACGTGGTAAATCGGCTCGTGCCGGCCAGCAGGCCGATCTCCTCTCCGTTCGCACGAAGGGGAATCAAAACGACGGACCGGGCGTGCACGTCCGTGAGCTCGGTCACGCCGAGATCGCCCACGTCGAGGAGCTCGAAGACGGCCGACTGACCGATGTGGGGGCGAAGTGCGAGAAGCGAGTCCTCGGACATCGGCTCCGGGCTGCCGGAAGCACTCCACTCCACGGAGCCGGCAAACCGCTGGCTCTCCTCGAGCATGAGCAGTCGGCTCGACTCGATTGGCAGGATCCGGCCCAACGTCCTCACGGCCACCTGGGCGATGGCGAGGGGGTCGCGCAGCGTGCTCATGTAGACGAAGAGGCGCGCAAGCGAGGAAAGGTCGACGCTCCGGGTAGTGCGCATCTCCTCCACCGGCTCGGTGAGCGCGTCAATCAGAGGGCGGATCGCTACATCACTCCCGAGCGGCAAGGCGACCGAGGTCGCGATGTCGATCAGTCCGATCGGCCCCGTCGCGGTCGACAGCGGGACAGCGAGCTCGGAGACGGAGCCTTTCATGGCCTCGATGTAATCGGGGTCGGAGCCCGCGTCGACGACGAGCTGCGTTGCAGATGTCCTTACGGCCCGGCCGACCACACCCTCGTCGAGGGGTAGGCCATCCGGGATCATCGCGTAGCCGCGGACAGCGACCGGCCAGAGCATCCCGTGCTCGAGAACAAACACCGCCGCCGCCGCTCCGTCGAGCTCGTCGTGGATGACCGCGAGCGCACCGTCTATCGCTGCAGCAGCCGACGGAGCCGCGGTGGCCACGGCCGCCGCCCGGCGAAAGGCGGATTCGACCCGTGCGAGGTCGAACGACGGTCGCGCAGGAAGCGGTGAGGCGGTACTGCCCATGCCCTGGGAATCGGCACTTTGCTGTCCGAACTTGATGCCCTGGACGCCTCTAAACAGGAGTTAGCGGCCATCTTGCGAGTGCCCCCTGCGCCGATTCGAGCATCTCGAGGGCCCGCGCGAGCGGTGCAGCGGCGTCGGAGCCCTGATCGAGGGCTGCGGTTGCCTCGTCGAGTGCTGCAATCGCCTGATCCTCGGCGGCCGCGACCTCCTTCAACGCCTCATCGCAAGGAGGATGCGCCTCGAGGTATCCGGCAAGGGCCGTTCGGCCGCGGCGCAGATCGAGGAGCAGGGTCGCCGGATCACCGTCGCCGCCGATCGCGTTGGTAATCGTCGCCTGAACGACGTACAACTCCTCGTCCTGAGCACGGAAGGCCGCGTCGTCACAGGGTACAGCGGACGCGGAGTCGGAGTCGGAGCCGGAGCCATCCGCTCCACCACATCCGGCCAGAAGGGCCATCACGACGAGCGCAACTCCGATCCTACCCAAGCCACGCATCCAGGATCGCATCACCGAAGAACAGCGCGATCACGCCACCTGCAGCGAGAAACGGCGCGAACGGGATACCGACCTTGCGCCCCCCCTTGCCCTGCGTCGCAATGATCACCGCAGCAGGAATGAGCGTGAGGAGCGAGCCGGCGAAGAGAGCGACGACAACCGGAGCGCCGAGCCAGGCGCCGAGGAACGCGGCAAGCTTGACGTCGCCCATGCCAAGCCCCGCCGGGTAGACGAGCGCGGCGACGAGGTAGAACGCGCCGGCGGCGAGCGATGCCACGATCCACTCGACTGACGGATCGAGAACCGTCTGCACGACGAGGGCGACGACGAGTGCCGGGAGAACGATCCGGTTCGGCACGATCCTGCGCTCGAGATCCGTGACGGAGATCGCGACGAGAACGGCACAACCCAGTGCGTTGACCACCGCCTCAGCCGAGAAACCGAAGACCGCGAAGCAGGCAACGACGAGCGCTGCTAGTGCCAGGCCGGCGCCGAGGCGCAACCGTGCGTTTGCAGTCCCGCGAGGCGTGTCAGGATGTCCCGGAGCGGCCACGTAGAGCTTCGTTTCCCGCAATCGAGGTGAGATCCTGCTCACGAGCTCACTCCCTCGAGGGATGCTTCCTCACCCGATCGGGTGAGGGACGCCACACGCTCGACCTCCTACGGTGAGCGAACTGCGGACGCTGGTCACCGAGAGGTGCCCGGGAGAGGGAGTAAGGGCGGTTTGAGGAGCTACTCCACACGTATGGGACGAACGCACGGCGCGTTGACGGCCATCACGGCCGGCGCTGGCGCGGCGCTGGCCGTTGGGGTTGGCGCGTGGACGACGCAGGAGTCGAGCGCGGTCGCCATCCTGATCGTCGTGAGCGTTGCAGCGACCGTTGCATCGCTCTTCGTGCTCAGGCTGGCGGCGCGGGCCACGGCGGCGGAATCTCTTGCCCTCCGCGATGCGCTGACCGGTCTCCCGAATAGAGCGCTCCTCGACGACCGGATCGACCGCGCGTTGCAACGTGCCCGCCGAAACGCCGACTCCTTCGCCCTGCTGGTCGTCGACCTCGACGGGTTCAAGGAAGTGAACGACATTCGTGGCCACGACGCCGGCGATCAGGTGCTCCGGAGCATTGCGCGACGCCTCGAAGCGGTCGTGCGCGCGAGCGATACCGTTGCCCGCGTCGGAGGCGACGAGTTCGTCATTCTCTCGATCGGGACGCGCACCGAGAACGAAGCGGCGGCTCTTGTCGGACGCATTCGCCAGTCATTGCGGCAGCCTTACCAGGTCAACGGTGGCATGGTCGAGATCGATGCATCGATCGGCTGGGCGCTCTTCCCGACCGACGGAGCGACGCCCGCCGAGCTTCTCGGTCGCGCGGACGTGCAGATGTTCGCCACGAAGCGAGACTCCGGTGACAGCTCGGCTCCGTTGCGGCGCGGATCGCTCGATGCTGGGATCGTTCGTGAGTTCGAGATCGCGCTCGAGCAGGACGAAGTCGTCGTCCACTATCAACCCGTTCTCGATCTTGGCAGCGGCGCTCTACGGGGTGTTGAAGCGCTCGTGCGGCGCAACCACCCCCAGCGTGGGCTGCTCGCTCCGATGGATTTCGTCCCCCACGTCGAGCGCACCCCGCTGATCCGGACGATGACGCTTCACGTGATCGCTGAGGCGCTCCGTGACTCCCACGCCTGGCGCAATCTGACCGGTGAGATCGGCGTCTCCGTCAATGTGCCCTACCGAACGATCGACGACGCCACGCTCGCGGACGGCATCCTTGGCCTTCTAGCAGGGTCGGGCGTTCCCCCCGAGCTTCTGACCCTCGAGGTCGTCCCGGCCGGTCCGGGCGCCGGAGCCGAGCTCGACAGGAAGGTGCTGAATCGACTCGTTGCGGCCGGGATCCGCATCTCGCTCGATGACTTCGGTCGCGCGTCATCACTCGCTGCGCTCCGGACACTGCCGCTCGAGGAGGTCAAGATAGATGCCGGTTTCGTACGGGGGCTCGGGAGTGGCGGCGCAGACGATGCGATCGTCCAGAACCTCCTTCGGCTCGCGGGCGATCTGGGGCTCGAGACCGTTGCCGAAGGGGTCGAAACGAGAGCCTCCTGGGACGCCCTCGCAGCGATGGGATGCGACCGCGCGCAGGGGTTCTACGTGCAACCAGCGCTCCCGGCTGCCGAGTTTTCACGCTGGTTCACCCACAGTTGGCCGGCCATCGCTCTCGCCGGGTAGGAATGCGAATCATTCTGATTCGCATTCCTAGTGGTCTCTCCGGGAAATCCTGACGTGGTTCGCCGGCGAAAACCGAGCAGGGCGAGGACGCAGGGAGCTCCCATACTTGGCTGTACGGGTGCGACCGAGGACGAAGCCCTGCGACGTGTTTGCAGCCACGCGAAGCGTGACTGGATTTCCCGGAGCGACCACTAGCCTCTACCGCGTCGCTCCCGGCTTCCACAGAGGCTCGTCGGCCCCCGCGTGTGCGTTCGCAGCGCGGGAGAGAATGAAGAGCAGATCGGAGAGGCGATTCAGGTACACCAGCACCAGAGGATTGACGTCGTGCTCGAGGTTCGCAGCGAGCGCCTCTCGCTCGGCACGCCGGCACGACGTACGCGCGATGTGAAGCGCCGCCGCTGCCACGGTCCCTCCGGGTAGCACGAAGCTCTTCAGCTCGGGCAGTGCGTCGTTGAACGAGTCACACAGCGTCTCGAGGCGATTGATCATCTCCTGGGTCACGCGCAGTCGACCCTCGATCGCGAACGGCACGCACAGATCGGCACCGACGTCGAACAACTCGTTCTGGATCCGGCCGAGAGCCTCACCGATCGTCGGTGGGCAGTCGCCCGCGAGAACGACACCGAGGAGCGAGTTGAGCTCGTCGGTCGCACCATAGGCAGCGATCCGAGCATCGAGCTTCGAGACGCGGGAGCCGTCACCGAGCGACGTCTGTCCCGCATCGCCACCACGCGTGTAGATGCGATTCAGACGGACGGGTTCGTCGGCGGCGCGAGGCATTGACCCAGACTAGCCGGAGGAGACCGGCCCGCCGGTAGACCCGCGTTCGTCCTGTTCCGCGAGGATGTGGCGGGCGATCACGATGCGCTGGATCTCGCTCGTTCCCTCGTAGATTTCGGTGATCTTGGCGTCGCGGTAGTAGCGCTCGACCGGGAACTCCTTCGTGTATCCGTAGCCGCCGAGGACCTGGATCGCTTCCCCGGTCTGCCTTCGGGCGACTGCCGATGCGAAGAGCTTCGCCTGGGCCCCTGCGAGCGTGTGGGGCAGCCCCTGCTGCTTGAGCCAGGCCGCGCGGTACGTCAACAGCCTCGCCGCATCGATCTCGGTCGCCATGTCGGCGAGCTTGAACTGGATCGCCTGGAAGTCGGCGATCCGGGAACCGAACTGGCGCCGCTCCTTGGCGTAGCGCAGGGCGACGTCGTATGCCGCCTGGGCAATCCCGACCGCCTGGGCGGCGATCCCGATCCTGCCGCCGTCCAGCGTTGCCATTGCCACGGCAAATCCACAGCTCTCCTCGTGGAGGAGCCTGTCCCGGCCGACGAACGCCTCGACAATCCGGAGATCTGCGGTGGACGACGAGTTGAGGCCGAGCTTCTCCTCCTCCCGCGTGACCTCGATGTCGGAGCCGTCGACCACGAATGCGCTCACGCCGCGCGGGCCGTCGACGGCTGCGTCGGTGCGGGCGAAGACGAGAAATGTTCCTGCGTGGCTCCCGTTCGTGATCCACTGCTTCGAGCCGTTGATCGTCCAACCTTCGCCGTCCTGTGTAGCGGCGGTGCGCAGCGAGCCTGCGTCGGAGCCCGACCCCGACTCGGTCAGCGCAAAGGCTCCGAGGACGCGTCCTGCAGCGAGATCCGGCACGAATCGTTCGCGTTGTGCCGGCGTGCCGAACGCGATGATGGGGAGCGTCACCGCGCTCGTGTGGACGGCGACCGTGACGCCGACCCCCGCGTCTGCCCGGGACAGCTCTTCGAGCACCAGGATGTACGAGAGGAAGTCCGCTCCCGCACCACCGAGCTCCTCGGGAACGCAGACGCCCATCAAGCCGAGCTCGCCGAGTTTCGAAAAGACCGCGCGAGGAAACGTGTGCTCCCGATCCCAATCGGCGGCCTGTGGCTCGATCTCACCGTCGGCGAAATCACGGGCAAGCGCCTGAATCTCGCGCTGCTCCGTCGTGAGCAAGAACTCCATCGGGCGCGAGTATAGTCCGGACGCGAGCTCGGGAAGGTCGGCGCCTCGGAGCGCCGTCTGACCAGCCTACGTGCCGCGCAGCCGCCGGTAGCGCGGCCCGAGCCGGCGTCTTGCCGTGCGCCGGACCCCGTCGGGTGAGACGAGTCGTCGCAGCCGTCGCGGGCTGAGCTCCGCACACAACACCGCCGACGCGGCCGGCCCGCGCGTGCCGTAGACGACCCCTTGCGGATCGAACATCGGTGCTGAACGCCAACCGTCGTCGCCGAGCTCGTACGCCTCCTGCTCCTCGACGAAGTATCCGGCACCGGTGAAGAGTCTCGTCCAACCGCTGGTGTCCTCCTGCCTGAACCAGCCATACTCGCCTGGCTCTCCGAGAGGCACCGTGACGAGCAGGCTGCCGGTTGGCCGGAGGATCCGGCGAAGCTCCCGGAGTGCCGCCGCGCGACCCCTACCGTCGGGGGTTCCCCGGGAGCCGTACAGCTCGTTGTCAGCACCGATGTGCTCCAGGGTCGACACGAGGAGCACCTGATCGAACGAGGCGTCGGGGAACGGCAGATCCCGTGCATCTGCGACGACGGTCTCGAATCCTGGAACCTCTGTCTCAGCGAGATCGACGCCGACGAGCTCGCCTGGCGCAGCCTCGATGAGGCCGGCCAGGTAGGCAGGCTCGGCAAACGCATATCCGACCTCGAGCACCCGGCCTCTGCGCAGTCTCGAGAGGACCCAGGGAACCTCGACGAGGCGCTCGTCCGTTCCTGGCGGAGCCTGTAGGTGTCGCGGCCGCTCCCCCCGATCCCGGGCGCCACGGGCGAACGCAATCACGTCGTCGAGCTGGCGGACGCGCTCGAACTCCGGCGCGGTGACGAGATCGCGGAGCAGTGCCGCTCGCGAGAGCGTGCCGTCGGCGAGCCTCGCGAGCGCGATCTCCCGCGCCTCGGGATCCGGCGGGCGGCGCAAGACGAGCCCGAACGCGGCACCGACGAAGCTCTCGTCGGACGGCTCCCCGATCCTGAGGTGAGCTTGCAGCCTGGGGTCGACTCCTCTCATGGGTAGTCGTAGAAGCCGCGACCGCTCTTCCGGCCGAGTCGTCCGGCAGAAACGTACTGCCGCAGCAGCGGGCACGGCGCGTACTTCGGGTTGCCGAGCCCCCTGTGCAGCACGTCCATGATCGCAACGCACGTGTCGAGCCCGATCAGGTCGGCGAGAGCAAGCGGCCCGAGCGGGTGCGCGAACCCGAGCTTCGCGATCGTGTCGATCGCCTCCGCTTCGGCGACGCCTTCCATCAGCGCGTAGGCGGCCTCGTTGATGAACGGCATCAGAATCCGGTTTGAGACGAAACCGGGGAAGTCGTGCGCCTCGGCGGGCACCTTGCCGAGGTCGCGCGCGAGCTGAACGACCTCCGCCGCCGTCTCGTCGGATGTCTGCAGCCCGCGGATCACCTCGACGAGCTGGAGCACCGGGACGGGGTTGAAGAAGTGCATGCCGATCACACGCTCGGGTCGTGTCGTGACGGCTGCAAGCGATGTGATCGGGATCGAGGAGGTATTCGAGGCCAGGATCGCGCCCTCCGGCAAGACGGCATCCGCCGCGCGGAAGAGCTCCTCCTTCGCCGCCGCATCCTCGACAATCGCCTCGATCATCAGATCCGCAGCAACGAGACCCGGGCTCTCGCTCACGCGGGCGAGCACGTCCATTGCCGGAGCTCCCCCCTTCGCCTCGAGCTTCTCGAGGCTCTTGCGCATGCCGGCAAGCCCGCGTTCGACCGCACCGGGGAACGGGTCGTGGAGCAGCACCTCGCGGCCCGACGCAGCGACGACCTGGGCGATCCCGGCGCCCATCTGTCCGGCACCGACGACGAGAACGCGCCCGAAGCTCATCGGCGGAGGGTAGCTTGTGGGTCGCGTCGCCTCACCCTCCGGATCGAGTACGTGAGCACCGCGCCGAGGATGAGAATGCCGACGACGAGCCTGATCGGGTTGCCCTTCTGCTGGTCGACCTCGGCGAGGACGACGCCCGGGTCGGTGATGCCGCATCGCGTCGTGAACCAGCCGCCGCTGGCGCGATTCATCAGAATGCCCGCCGCAACATCCGGAGCCACAACCTGCCCCCCGTTTGCGGGCTTCACGGGGATGCGCACGTCGACCGTGCGGCCCAGATCTCCCTTCACCTCCTGATCGACCTCGAACCGGTACAACCGCTGGGCGATCCCGTCTCCCGCGACGGGCGTGAACCCGGTCGAGCGTCCGACGAAGACCACCTCCGCAGCGGCGATCCGCTGATCGATCGGCGTCTGGGGACACGTGTAGGCCTGCGCCGCTCCGGTGAAGAGAAGTGCTCCGAGGAGCCCGATGAGCGCCGCGCGAATCAGACCAAGAGGTCTGATGTGGGCGATGGGCGCTCGCGGATGAGAGCCTGCCCGCGGCGCATCGCGTCCGTCTCGATCAACACCAAGGCAACCAGCCTTCCTGTCGATCGAGCCGAACACGCTGCTTGGCGCAGGCCCTCCCCGCCGCGCGCCCCTCGTCCACATCAGACCTCGACCAGGAGCGCGTCGCCCTGACCGCCCCCGGAGCAGATCGCCGCGAGCCCGACACCGCCACCCGAGCGGCGCAGCTCGTGCACGAGAGTCGTGACGATCCGGCCGCCCGACGCACCGATCGGATGCCCGAGCGCGACCGCTCCGCCATTGACGTTGACGATCCCCTCGTCGACGCCGAGCAGGCGAGTCGAGTTGCTCGCGACGGACGCGAAGGCCTCGTTGATCTCCACACGGGTGACGTCCGCGGTGCTCCGACCTGCCTGCGCGAGTGCAAGAGCCCCGGCGTTTGCGGGCGTGCGGGCCAGGTACGCGAAGTCGTCCGCGACGGTCGCCTGGCCGACGATCGTCGCGAGCACGTCGAGGCCACGTGAGCGCGCGTACGCCTCCGAGCACACCACAACGCACGAGGCGCCGTCGTTGACTCCGGGAGCGTTGCCTGCCGTCGTCGTTCCCTCGGGATCGAAGATCGGCTGCAGCGTCGCAAGCGTCTCAACCGTCGTATCCCGTCGGATCCCCTCGTCGTGTACGACATCTCCGACGGCAACGATCTCCTCGGCGAACCGTCCGGCGTCCTGCGCAGCGGCGGCGCGGGACTGGGATCGAGCCGCCCAGGCGTCCTGCGTCTCGCGGGTGATGCCGAGCTCGCGGGAGACGCGCGATGCCTGCACGACCATGTGGTCGCCGTCGAACGTCGAGGTGAGCCCGTCGTAGACCATGTGATCGAGAATCTCGCCGTTCCCGAGCCGGTAGCCGAACCGCGCGTTCGGCAGGAGATACGGCGCCTGCGACATCGACTCCATCCCGCCCGTCACGACGACGTCGTGCTGTCCAGCACGGATCATCAGATCGGCCAGCGCGATCGCCCGGATCGACGAGGCACAGACCTTGTTGATCGTGTCGGCTGGAACCTCGATCGGGATCCCGGCACCGATCGCCGCCTGTCGCGCCGGCGCCTGCCCGACCGCGGCCTGGAGCACCTGGCCCATCACCACGTAGCCCACCTCGACCGGGTCGACACGCGAGCGCTCGAGTCCCGCCCTGATCGCAATCGCACCCAGTTCCGTCGCGCGATGCTTCGCGAGAGAGCCTCCGAGTCTGCCGAAGGGCGTCCGGACGGCCGAGACGATGACGGAGCGGCTCATCGAGTCCAGCGTACCGCCTGCGCAGCCTGTCTCCCGGGTCTGGAGGTTTGATGCGCATGAGGAGTGCGTTTGGGGTGGTTCTGCACCAAGGAGCGTGTTCGCCGAGGGCGGCGTCAAGGCTGGTTGCCTTGATGTTGCCCTCGGCGGAGACGATCCGCAGCGTGCAGGGCCGCATCCAGACGTGCTTCTAATGCGCATCAGGCCTCTAGCGCAGGAACGACGACTCGGCCGTCAGCGACCGCGCGTAGGCCTCGATCAGCCGGGACGCGTCATCCACATCCGACAGCTGCGCGATCTCGCCGGCTGTGTGCATGTAGCGCAGCGGAATGCAGACGATCTGGCAGGCGACTCCCCCACCGGCGATGAAGATGTCGTCGGCATCGCTACAGGTCGATGGCCCGGACTCGATCGTCAGCTCGATCCCCTCTGCTGCCGCAACAGCGAGCAGGCCTTCTCCGACGATCGGGCTGACCACAGGACCGCGAAAGACGGTAGGGCCACCACCGAGCCGGACGTCGCCCCACGGCGCCGTCCCGGGTGCGTCTGCCGCGTACGTCACGTCGACGGCGAGCGCGACGTCGGGCGCGAGTCGCTCCGCAACGACCCTGGCGCCTCCGTGGGTTCCGGTCTCCTCCTGCACCGAGACGACGAGCGCGACGTCCCAATCAGGCGGATCTTCCGCTACGCGTCGCAGAACCTCGAGACAGGTGAAGATCCCTACGCGGTCGTCGAGCGCCCCCGAGAGGACGCGCCCGTTCGGCAGCTCCTCAGGCGACCCGACGAGGACAACGCCGTCACCGGGCCGGACGAGCCGAAGCGCCTCGTCACGATCTGCGGCGCCGACGTCGATCCGCAGGGCGTCCCACGTGGCCTCCCCCTCGTGCGGTGCAACAACGACCCCGCGCACCTCGCCCACCGCCGTCATGATCCTCACCCGCTGGCCGCGCGCATCCTGGGCGCGCCAGCTGGCAAGCGTCGCCACCGTGAGCAGGCCGTCGTCGCCCGCCCCGCGGATCACCATTCCGACCTGGTCTGCGTGTGCGAAGAGCGCCAGCAGCCGCCCCGCGCCCGAGCCGCGCACGTGTGCGATCGTCGAGCCGAGCACGTCCGTCGTGATCTCGGCACCGATCGCCTCGGCCTCGCGACGAATGATCGCCTGCACGGCGTCTTCCAGGCCCGACACGCCGGGCGCACGCAGCAGCTCATCGAGAAGCGGTGGGATGGTCATGACAGAAGGCTACTTGGAAGTCGGAGCGTTGCGGCCTACACTCCCCTGATGCAGAACGTCGCGGACATCATGGCGGGAGACCTGCTCACCGTCGAGCCAGACGTGTCTGTCGAGGATGCGGTACGCAGCATGAACGACCGCCGCGTCGGGGCTGTCCTCGTCCTCGACGGAGATCGACTCGTGGGTGTGTTCACCGAACGCGACGTCCTCCGCGCGGTCGCCCACGGTCTCACCCCCGAGGCGATCGTCGGCGACTGGATGACGCGAGGGCCCGAGACGATCGAGCCGGACGACACCGCCGAGCACGCGGCAGTCCTCATGATTCACGGCGGCTTCCGTCACCTGCCTGTCGTCGATACCGGGAAGGTTGTCGGGATCCTCTCCATTCGTGACCTGATGCGATCCGTGCTCGACGACGCTGCTCCGCGCGGGGTATGACCGCTTGCCGCTGCATGCACCCAGCCGGTACAGTCGAACCATGACGCCGACACGAAATCTCAGCTGGTGGCGCAACAGGCGATGCGGGAGCGTGCGCTAGCGCGCCACGACAACCCCGTCTCGCTACCCAGGGCCTCCGCGGAGGCCTTTTTCGTACCCTGAACCTCCTCAACCCGGGATCAACGATGACGACAATCAATACCGACCTCCTCACTCCGCTCGGCGCCTACCTGCGTCTCCGCGACGCGGGCACGGCGAGCTTCATCCTCGAATCGGTCGAGCGCGGCCGACTGGGTCGCAATTCGTGGATGGGTGCCGGCTCCCGGATCGTCGAGTTCGACGAGGCCGCAGAGCTCGGTCTTCCAATCGTCGGGTATCTCGCGTACGACCACGCCGCACACCTCGAGCCCACCGTCCCGTTGCCGTCCGAGGGGCGAGGATTTCCCGAGAGCCGGCTGATCGTGTGCGAGACCCTCGTTCGCTTCGACCACGGCGCCGGCGTCGCCGAAGTGCTCGCGGGCGACGCCGAGGAGATTGCGGGGCGCCTGGAAGGTGGCATCGCCTGGCGCCGCGAGCCACGCGGTACGGCGGAGCCGATTCGTCGCTCGCCGGATCGGGCGCGGTACATCGAGATGGTGAAGACCGTGAAGGAGCACATCGTCGAGGGTGACGTCTTCCAGTGCGTCCCCTCCCAGCGGGCGGAGCGGCCCACATCGGCCTCCCCGCTCGACATCTACCGCGCCCTGCGGCGGGTGAATCCCTCGCCGTACCTCTTCCTGCTCGAGCTCGACGGGATCGCGCTCGTCGGCTCGTCGCCGGAGCGGCTTGTCGCCTGCGAGAACGGCCGCGCCAGCCTCTGCCCCATCGCCGGCACGACCGAGCCGACCGAGGGCGACGTCGAGCGGCTCCTCGCGTCGGAGAAGGATCGCGCCGAGCACGTGATACTCGTCGATCTTGGTCGCAACGATCTTTCCCGGGTGTGCAAGGCCGGCACCGTTCACGTCTCGCGTGACATGGAGGTCGAGCGGTTCTCCCATGTCTCGCACCTCGTCTCCGAGGTCGTAGGAGAGCTGCGCGACGGTGTGACGCCGTTCGAGGTGCTCCGCTCGTGCTTCCCTGCCGGCACGGTCAGCGGAGCCCCGAAGGTGCGGGCTATGCAGCTGATCTCCGAGCTCGAAGGGTTCCGCCGCGGCCCGTATGGCGGCGCCGTACTGTACTCCCTTCCGGATGGGACAATGGACGCCTGTATCGCATTGCGCACGATGGTGATCGCCGACGGCGTGGCATACCTGCAGGCGGGTGCCGGCGTCGTTGCCGACTCCGACCCGGAGGCCGAGCACGAGGAGTGCCTGAAGAAACTTGCAGCGCTCGAGGCAGCTATCGACCTCGCTGAAGTGGAGTTCCCCGCATGAGACACGTCTCACGTTCCTGGGGCGTTGCTCGCGGTGCCGGGCCGGAGGAGACAGTATGGGAATACGGATCCGGAGAGCCCGGTGCCGCGAGCGGCGTCAGCCTTTCGCGGAGCCCGGCTCTGCCGGGTGGGAGCGAAAGGCGGCCAGGGGCGTGAGACTGTTGATGCTCGACAACTACGACTCGTTCACGTACAACCTCGTGCACCTCTTCGAGGAGCTCGGGGCCGAGGTCGTGACCGTGCGAAACGACGCGATCACGGTCGACGAGGCTCGCGGCGGTGGGTACGACCGTCTCGTCGTCTCCCCCGGTCCCGGTCGCCCCGAGACGGCGGGCGTCTCGATCGAGCTGATTCGTGCGCTCGGGCCGACGGTTCCGACGCTCGGGGTCTGCCTCGGACATCAGGCGATCGTCGAGGCGTTCGGAGGCACCGTCGGTCATGCGAAGGCGCTCCTGCACGGAAAAGCGAGCACGATCACGCACGACGGTCTCGGCGTCTACGCGGGTCTGCCCGCTGACGTGGAGGTCGGGCGTTACCACTCGCTCGCGGCCCTCGAGGTTCCTTCCGAGCTCACGGTCACCTCGCACACGGCCGACGGCGAGGTGATGGGCGTGCGGCATGCGACGCTGCCGATCGAGGGCGTCCAGTTCCATCCCGAGAGCGTGCTCACGCCGCTCGGGCCTGCGATGGCGAAGAACTTCCTGGAGCGATCGTGATCGTCGGGCCTGCGATCCAGCTATTGCTCGACGGGCACCATCTCTCGCGGGCCGACGCGCGCGAGCTGATGGGCTCGGTGATGGACGGTGAGGAGACGCCGGCCCAGATCGCCGGCTTCCTCGTCGCGCTGCGAACGAAGGGCGAGACCGCCGACGAGATCGCGGGATTCGCGGAGGCGATGCGCGAGCACGTCGTCGCCGTGAGGCCCAGCCGCACGCCGGTCGTCGACATCGTCGGGACCGGCGGTGACGGCGCCGGCACGTTCAACATCTCGACCGCGGCGGCGATCGTTGCCGCCGCCGGCGGCGCGGCCGTCGCGAAGCACGGAAACCGTGCCGCCAGCTCGGCGGCCGGCTCCGCCGACGTGCTCGAGGAGCTCGGCATCGTCCTCGAGCAGTCACCCGAGCGCATCGCGCAGTCGATCGACGAGCTCTGCTTCGGATTCATGTTTGCGCGTGCGCACCATCCCGCGATGCGACATGTCGCATCCGTCAGGCAGGAGCTCGGGATCCGCACCGTCTTCAACGTCCTCGGCCCGCTCGCAAACCCCGCGGGTGCGTGCGATGGGGTCTTCGGCGTCTACTCGGCAGACCTTGCGCCGACCTACGCTGAGGCACTCGCGGAGCTCGGGTCACGCCGCGCATTCGTCGTCCACGGCGAGGGTGGCCTCGACGAGCTCTCCCCGTATGGCACGAGCCTCGTGGTCGAGGTCGTCGACGGCGACGTGCACGAATGGGAGCTCGACCCGCGCGAGCTCGGTATCGAGCCCACCGATCCCGCAGAGCTGAGGGGTGGCTCGGCGGCGGAGAACGCGGCGACGATCCGTTCGGTGCTCGCGGGCGAGCGCGGCGGGCGCCGCGATGCTGTCCTTCTGAACGCAGCCGGCGCGCTCGTCGCCGCCGGTCTCGCCGACGACCTCGGTGAGGGACTAGGGCTTGGCGGCGAGGCGATCGACTCGGGGGCGGCTGCGAACCGCCTCGATGCGCTTGTCACCTTCTCGGCGGCGGAGCAGAGCTAGTGCAGCGCCCCACAACGTTACGCCTGTTTGCCCCTGAGGCCGGAGGTTGCCGTGGCCTGTCCCGGGAGAGGCTGCGCCATCTCCCCTACGGGTTCCCGGTGGAATGTTCGGAGGCGGCGCACTGATGGGCCGGTTCAACGAGGCGCTCGCAATGCCGGGTCTTGGCGCAATCGCCGAGATCAAGCGGCGCTCGCCGTCGGCGGGGGACATCCGCCCGGATGCCGACCCGGCCCTGATCGCACCCGCCTACGCTGCCGCCGGAGCGGCGGCGATCTCGGTGCTCGTGGACGAGCGGTTTGGCGGTACCTGGGACGATCTCCGGGCAGCCAGGGCCGCGACGACTGCCCCGCTCCTCGCGAAGGGGTTCTTCTCCACCGACGAGCATCTCGAGACGGCCCGCGACGCGGGAGCCGACGCGGCGTTGCTTCTGCTGCGCGACCTCGACGACGGCCAGGTCGCGCACCTGATGCAGGTCGCCGCAAGCCTCGGCCTTGACACGCTCGTCGAGGCCCACGACGCCGAGGAGCTCGACCGCGGCATCGCGCTCGGCGCTCCCGTCCTCGGCGTCAACGCACGAGACCTTGCAACCTTCACGATCGACCGCCCCGCTCAGCTCGCGCTCATTGCCCGCATTCCCACCGATCGCATCGCGATCGCCGAAAGCGGCATCGCGACGCGCGCGCAGGGTGCCGCAGCCGAGCTGGCGGGAGCCGATGCGGTGCTCGTCGGCTCGACGCTGATGCGAGCTGCCGACCCGGGAGAAAAACTGCGCCAGCTGCTCTCGCGCCCTCTCGTCAAGGTGTGCGGGCTGACGCGCGAGGAGGACGTTGCAGCGGCGGCCGAGGCGGGGGCCGATCTTGCCGGGTTCGTTCTCGTGCCGGAGAGCCCGCGTGCAGCAGCCGCTGTCCTCGACGTGCCGGACGGGATGCTGTCCGTCGCGGTCTGGGTCGGAGAAGCAGGCGAGTCCGCCGCAGACCTCGACCAGGTGCACACGGTCGAGGAGGGCAAGGTGCGCGGCCGCGAGGCGTCGTTGCGCCGCGAAGGCGTCGAGGTCGCGCGGGTGCTCGATCTGCCGTGGGAGGGAACCGACGCGAACCACTGGCAGACAGCCGCCGAGGTCGAGGGTCGCGTGGTGCTCGCCGGCGGACTCGGCCCCGAGAACGTGCGCGAGGCGATTGCCGCTGTACGGCCCTGGGCCGTCGATGCAGCGTCGTCGCTCGAGCAGGCACCGGGAATCAAGGACCATGACAAGGTGAGGCGATACGTGGAGGCAGCCCGCTCATGACGACGATGGAGACTTACGGTCCCTATGGGGGCCGGTACGTACCCGAAACGCTGATCCCCGCCCTGGATGAGCTGACGGCAGCGTGGGCGGAGGCACTCGCTGATCCCGCATATCTTGCGGAGGTCGAGCACCTCGGGCGCACCTACACGGGTCGGCCGTCGCCGATCACCCTGGTGCCGCGGTTCGCTCCGGGGAAGAAGCTGTACCTCAAGCGCGAGGATCTCAACCACACGGG
>JANOFZ010000493.1:0-11761 GCA_031413935.1 Thermoleophilia bacterium
CCGCTCGATGTCGAGGACATCGTCTCCAAGCGCCAGCGCCCGAAGGTCGACGACTACGAGGACGACGGCTACCTCTTCATCGTTCTCCACTTCCCCGTCTATGACAAGACGATCCAGCGCCTGAACGCTGCCGAGCTCGACGTGTTCATCGGGCCGGACTACCTCGTCACGATTCCGAACCGCGAGCTCCTGCCCGTGACGCGCCTCTTTGCGCGCTGCGAGAACGACGAGGAGCTCCGTGAAGGCCTCTTTGCGAAGGGCACGGGTCGGCTGCTCTACGAGGTGCTCGACGATCTCTTCGACTACTGCTTCCCGATCCTCGACAAGATCGGCCACAAGCTCGACTCGATCGAGGACGACATGTTCGAGGGCTACGCCGAGGACGTCGTCCGCGACATCTCGAACGTCAAACAGGAGATCATCTCGTACCGCAAGGTGATCAAGCCGGGCCGTTCGACCCTGCGCGCCCTCGAACGGCGGGTCGACAAGTTTCTGCCCGAGGAGCTCGATCTCTACTTCGACGACATCGTCGACTCGGCCGAGCGGATCTGGGATCAGCTCGACAACTACAAGGAGGTCGTCGACGGTCTCGAGTCGACGAACGAATCCGTGATCTCGCACCGCCAGAACGACGTCCTCCGCGTGCTCACGATCTTCAGCGTGATCGTGCTGCCGCTGACGCTGATCTCGGGAATCTTCGGGATGAACGTCGCCTTCCCCGGCGAGAGCTCGACGATCGCGTTCTGGGTCGTGATCGGGTTGATGCTCACGACCATCGTCGGGATGTTCGGCTTCTTCCGCATGAAGCGCTGGCTGTAGAGCCCGCTGATCGGGCAACGCGGATCCCCCACCTCAGGGGAGGATCATCCCACGCTTTGGGTAGGGCGTAAACGTGCCGATAGGTGTTCCGTTCGGTACGTATCCCGCTCCAAGGAGGACGGTCGTGACGGCAGCACAGTTCGAGGAACTCGAGACTCCCGTTGTCGAAGCCGTGCTGCGCTGGCGGTTCGAGGCGCTCGTCGAAGCAGGCTATGACGCGGGAAGCGCGCTGATCCTCGCAACCCACGTCGAGGTCGACCTCCGTCGGGCCACCGACCTTCTCGCGCGCGGCTGTCCGCCGGAGACGGCCATGCGGATCTGCCTGTAGAGGCCAATTCACTCGATCGAGCTATGGATCTCCCCTCCGCTGGGTGATGGCTCCCTCCCCACGACGCGGGAAGACTCCGACAGCACCCAAACGGCGGAAGGGGAGAGCACATATGACTGCGGCACAGTTCGAGATCCTGGATGTCGCAGAGGCGGAAGAGCTTCTGCGGGCACGGTTCGAAAGCCTCGCCTGGCACGGTTGTCCACCCGGCAACGCGCTCGTGATTGCGAGTCACCTCGAGATCGAGTTGCTCGACGCGATCAGCCTGCTCCAGCGCGGCTGTCCGGCCCATCTCATCATTCCCATCCTCGGCTGAGAGATCATGACTGCGGCACGGCTACCCGTCGGACCTCGTCCTCGGGATTCTCGCGTAGGGGCTGGGGCCATGTCCCGCCCCTACGTGACGACGAGCCCTTCCACGCCCTCTTCTGCCTCTGGCAGTTGCGGATCGATCCGCTCGAGAGCATCGACGAGGAGCTCCGCGACAGCGGTTGCCTTGACCCAGTTGCGATCGGCGGGCACGACGTGCCACGGCGCATGCTCGCTGGACGTCTCGGCGATCACGTCCTCGTAGGCTGCGATGTAGTCATCGAACCGGGCCCGCACGTCGAGGTCTCGCTTGCGAAATTTCCAGCGCTTCTCCGGGTCGTCGATCCGCTCCTGCAACCTGAGCCGCTGCTCTTCCTTCGAGACGTTCAGGAAGACCTTGACGATCGTCGTTCCCTCGTCGACGAGCATTCGCTCCCATTCGACAATGTGGCCCGGCCGTCGCGTCCACACCTTCTCGGGGGCGAGCTCGAGCATTCGCACGGCGACAACGTCCTCGTAGTGGGAGCGGTTGAAGATGCCGATCTCCCCGCGTGCGGGGAGCACCGCATGCACCCTCCACAGGTAATCGTGAGCGAGCTCCGTTGACGTCGGCGCCTTGAACGAGGCGACCCTGCAACCCTGGGGGTTCAGGCCCTCGAAAACGGTTCGGATAACGCCGTCCTTGCCGGAGGCGTCGAGACCCTGGAGCACGAGCAGAACGCTGTGCCGAGCCTCCGCGTAGAGCCGCTGCTGCAGGACTTCGAGCTTTGCCCGTAGCTCGTCGAGATGAGCCTGCGCTTCGTTCTTGTCTCCGAGGCCGAGAGCGTCGCGCGCGTCGCGCCGCGCGATCTCGGGTTTCGCTCCCGGAGCAATACGAATCTTCGAAAGCATCGCCCAAGTCTACGTCAGCGGTTGTCGTAGACTCGAGGTAATGGCAGATCGCGGCACGTTCCAGCTCGGCAAGGTGATCGACCCGACGACGGGTAAGCCCGGAGCCGACGATCTCGTGATCGGGTCGAGCGACCTCACGACGCACGGCGTCGTCGTCGGGATGACCGGATCGGGCAAGACGGGCCTCGCCGTCGTGCTGCTCGAGGAGGCTTTGCTTGCAGGCATTCCCGCCCTGATCATCGATCCCAAGGGCGACATGGCGAACCTTGCTCTGACGTTCCCCGATCTGGCTCCGGCGAGCTTCCAGCCCTGGGTGAACGCCTCGGAAGCCCAGGCAGAGGGAATCACCGTCGAGCAGCTCGCCGAGAAGACCGCGACCAACTGGCGCGAGGGGCTCGCGGCACAGGGAATCGGCCCGGAGCGCATCCAGCAACTCAGGGGCGCGGCAGACGTGACGGTCTATACGCCAGGCTCATCCGCGGGAGTACCCCTGAACATGATCGGCTCGCTCCGCGCGCCGCAGCTCTCGTGGGACACAGAGGCCGAGACCTTGCGCGACGAGATCGAGGGCACGGTGACGAGCCTGCTTGGACTCGTTGGCGTCACGGCCGACCCGCTCTCGAGCAGAGAGCACGTGCTCCTTTCGAACCTGATCGAGAACGCGTGGCGCGCCGGTCGCGACCTCGACCTCGGCGCGCTGATCGGCGAGATCCAGTCTCCCCCGCTCCGCAAGCTCGGCGTCTTCGAGATCGACGCGTTCTTCCCCCCGGACGATCGCACTGCGCTCGCGCTCAAGCTCAATGCGCTGATCGCCGCTCCCGCTTTCGCCGCCTGGGGTGAAGGGGCGCCGCTCGATCCCCAGTCACTCCTCTTCACGGCCGAGGGGAAGCCGCGTGCGGCAATCATCTACCTCGCTCACCTCTCGGATGAAGAGCGGATGTTCGTGACGACGCTCGTCTTCTCGAAGCTCGTTACGTGGATGCGCGGCCAGTCGGGCACCTCCGACCTGCGTGCGCTCGCGTACATGGATGAGGTCGCCGGCTACGTGCCGCCGACGGCGACACCTCCGGCGAAGAAGCCGATCCTGACGATCTTCAAGCAGGGGCGCGCGTTCGGTCTCGGGCTCGTCCTCTCGACCCAGAACCCGGTCGACCTGGACTACAAGGCGATGGCGAACGCCGGCACGTGGCTCGTCGGACGGTTGCAGACCGAGAACGACAAGGCCCGCGTCCTCGAGGGTCTCCGCTCGGCCGCCGGTGGCGCCGACATCGATGCGCTCGATACTTCCATTGGCGCCCTGCAGAAGCGCCAGTTCATGCTCGTCTCGGCGAAGGGCGGTGCGCCGCGGGTCTTCGGGACGCGTTGGGCGATGTCTTTCCTCCGCGGGCCTCTGACGAAGGAGGAGGTGGAGCGGTTGATGAGCGCCGCCCCGCGGCCGGTTGTTGCTCCGACGGTCGCAGAGGCCGCAGCAGTTGCTCCGCTCGCAGCAGATGAGACCTCGGTCGCACCCGTCGCCGGGTCCGGCGTGACCGTCTCGTACCTCGATCCCGCTGCACCGTGGGCCGCGCAGGTCGGAGCCACCGCGGGTGTGGCGAGCCTGCGCGCGTTCGTGGCAACGCGTGTCGCGCTCCGCTACGACGATACCGCAGCCGGGATCGACGAGGCGCAGGAGTTCGAGGCACTCTACGGCCCGCTCGACGCGGGGTTCGATCTCGACACCGAAACGGTGGTCGACTTCGACGACCGCGACTTCCGGCCGGACGCACCCGCGGGCGCGGCGTACGTGTTGCCGGCGGCTCCTGTAGGCGAGTCGAAGTTCTTCAGCCAGGTGGCGAGGGACGTGCAGGCGCGTCTCGTCGCGAACAGCTCGATCGAGATCTACCGGAACCGCGCCCTCAAGCTCACCTCCCGCCCGGGCGAGACCGAGGAGGCGTTCCTCGCGCGCTGCGACGAGGCGGGACAGGTGAAGGCCGACGAGGAGACCGTGAAGCTCACGAAGCGCCTCGAAGCGAAGAAGGATCGGCTCGAGAATGCGCTCGCCCTCGCGCGAAGGCGCGTCGAAGAACTCGATACGCAGACGAAATCCCGGCAGGCGAACGAGATGATCACGGGTGCCGGAGCCGTTCTCGGGGCGCTCTTCGGCGGCAAGCGCAGCGCCCGCTCGATCACGAACGCCGTCGGCTCGGTCGCATCGAAGCGTGGCCAATCGGCGACCGCGTCAGCGCGACGCGACACCGCAGAGGCAAAGGCGCAGCAGACGACGGACGATCTCGCCGAGCTCGAACAGGAGATCCTCGACGAGGTGAGCGCGATTGACGAGAAGTGGCGAGCGGTTGCCGAGGAGGTCGAGCCGGTCGCGATCCGGCTCGAGGCGACGGACGTCCGCGTCACGGACGTCCGGCTCGTCTGGGTTCCCGTCGATTGAGGCGTTGCCCACGCGGTCGGTGACCGGCTTGCGCCGGTCTCCCGGGTTCCGCGTCACTCCGCTCGTCGTCGTCACGCTCCTCGCCGTCGGCTGTTCTACCTCTCAGCCGACCACACCATCGGCGAGCACCACCGTCTCGCGCATCAGCGATGGCGACACACTGCGCACGACCTCGGGTCGCAAGATCCGCCTTGTCCAGATCGACGCACCGGAACTCCACGGCGACTGCTACGGGAAGGCGGCGCTCGCCGCGCTGCGGAGGCTGACGCCGCCGGGCACGCGCATCACACTCGTCCGCGATCCGGCACTCGATGCCACCGACAGGTACGGGCGCCAGCTCCGCTACGTCCTCGTCGGTGCGACGAACGTCAACGTCGCACTCGTGCGCCAGGGAGCGGCCTCGCCGTACTTCTTCCGTGGTGAGCGAGGTCGCTACGCACCTGACCTGCTAGCGGCGGTCGCCGACGCGCGCGCCGCCCGGCGCGGCTACTGGGGCGCCTGCCCCCGCGCCCGGCTGGACACCGGTCGCGGCTCGATCACCGGTCCTCCATGAAGCCTCTAGGATGACTCCATGACCCGCTTCTGGCATCCCGTCTCCGACATGCACGCCGTGCAGGCGTCGGGAGAGCTGATCCTCGATCGTGGTGAGGGTTGCCATCTCTGGGACGAAGCTGGAAATCGCTACATCGATTCGACCGGCGGCCTCTGGTACGCGAACGTCGGGTACGGCCGCGCGGAGATCGCCGACGCGGCTGCAGCGCAGATGCGCAAGCTCCACGCGTACTCGCACTACGGCGACGTCTCGAGCCGCCCCGCCACCGACCTCGCCGAGCGCATCTCCTCGATCGCTCCGATGAAGGACGCAGCCGTCTTCTTCACGAGTGGCGGCGGGGAGTCGATCGAGACCGTCGTCAAACTGGTGCGCCGCTACTGGAGCCTCCTCGGGCACCCAGAGCGCACGACGATCATCTCGCGGGAGCGCGCCTATCACGGTCTCGCAGGCTTCGGCACGAGCATCGTCGGGACAGAGGCATTCAAGATCGGCGTCGGCCCGCTCGCGGGGGGCACGGCCCGGGTCGCCTGGGACTCCGCCGAGGCACTCGAGGAGACGATTCAGGAGCTCGGCCCCGAGCACATCGCTGCGTTCTTCTGCGAGCCGATCATCGGTGCCGGCGGCGTGCTGCTCCCGCCCGACGGCTATCTCGAGGCCGTGCGACAGATCTGCCGCAACCACGGCATCCTCTTCGTCGCCGACGAGGTGATCTGCGGCTACGGCCGTGTCGGCGACTGGTTCGCCTGCAGGCGCCTCAGTCTCGACCCGGACGCGGTCACGTTCGCGAAGGGCATCACGTCGGGGTACGTCCCGCTCGGCGGCGTCATCGTCGGGAGCACGATCCAGGAGCCGTTCTGGGGCACCGCCGAGGCGGGTGTCTGGCGGCATGGCTACACGTACTCGGGTCATGCGAGCGCCGCCGCCGCGGCCCACGCGAACCTCGACATCATCGAGCGCGAGGGACTCGTCGCTCGTGGTCTCGCGCTGGAGACGGAGATTCCCACAGCGCTCGCTCCCCTCCGCGATCACGAGCTCGTCAGTGAGATCCGGGCAGGTTTCGGCGCTGTCGCTGCGATCCAGATCGACCCGGCGATTCTCGCCGACGACCCGGGCCTGACCGACAGGGTCACGCTCGAGGCGCGCGGTCACGGCGTGCTCACGCGCACCCTCGTCGGAGGTGGCCTCCAGATCTCGCCGCCGCTCGTGATCACACGAGAGGAGCTCGACGAGGTGGCATCAGGCCTGGAGCGGGCGCTCGACGCCGTTGCCGCTGCGCGCTAGTCGCAGAAACCGGTCCCAGGGGAACGCTAGTCCTGGATCCCAGTGGTCGCTCTTGCGGAAGGCCGCGCTGACATCGGCATGGCCGGTGATTCCTCGCCGCCCCGCGACGAGCCCGGAAGCCCGCAGACGGCGGATCGGAATCCTGTGTCGCCCGCACACGTCGGCTGTCAGCTCCGCTGCACGCTCGAGCACCGCGCGGCTGTAATCATCGGTCCAATCGCGCGCTTGCTGACCGGCATATCCTGCGAGCTCGAACCCGATCGAGTTCGTGTTCCCACCGCGCGCGTGCCACGCGATGTCGGCCTCGCGTACACACTGGATCGTCGTGTCCGCATCGACGCAGTAGTGCGCAGAAACCTCCGAGACGGGGCTCGCGAACCAGGCCGCGCACGCCTCGGCAGCGCCGTCCCGTTCGCGGATCTCCATCGTGTGAATCACGACCACCGAGATCGAGCGATCGACGGCGTCGGTCTTATGTGGGCTCTCGATGAAGTCGTACGGCACGCGCCCTCCCGGGGATCGGCGCCGCAGCCAGGAGGAGCATAGTGCTCCACGACCCAGGATGCCCGTCAGGTGAAGCGGATCCGGCGCGCATCGGGCGCGACGGTACAGCGTTCGTCCATACTCGGCTGGTGCGGAGTGACTTGCCTGCGGGAACAGTGACGTTCCTGTTCACGGACATCGAGGGCTCGACGCGCCTGTTGAAGGAGCTCGGGCCAGACTCCTATGCAGCGGTGCTCCAAGAGCATCGCCGTGCGTTGCGTGCGGTGTTTGCAACGCATGGTGGCGTGGAGGTCGATACGCAGGGTGACGCGTTCTTCGTCGCCTTCCCGACGGCGGCAGGTGGGGTTGCCGCGGCGGTCTCGGGGCAGGAGGTGCTCGCGCCCGGCCCGATCACGGTGCGGATGGGCTTGCACACGGGGGCTCCGATGGCCACCGCGGAGGGGTACGTCGGCATCGACGTCCACCGGGGTGCGCGCGTCGGAGCGCTTGCGCACGGCGGCCAGATCATCATCTCCTCCACCACGGCGGCTCTCGTCGAGGATCAGCGGCAGCTGGATCTCGGGTGTCATCGACTCAAGGACTTCGACGCTCCCGTGCATCTGTTCCAGATCGGCACCATCGAGTTCCCGCCGTTGCGCACGCCGGGTGCCGTCGATCTCCCCACGCCCGCAACGCCGTTCCTCGGCCGCGAGCAAGAGCTGTTCGAGGCTGCGGCGCTCTGGCTCGACCGCGACCCACGCGCGCTTACGATCGTCGGTCCCGGCGGAACCGGCAAGACCCGCTTCTCGATCGAGCTCGCTCGGTTCCTCGCAGAGGAAGCCGACGGCGGCACGGTGTTCGTGCCGCTCGCCCCCGTCCGCGATTCGGCCCTTGTCGTCTCCCTGATCGCCGGGGCTCTGGGAGCCTCCGGTGACAGTCCCACCGCGATCGCGACGCGCGTCGGCGACAGGCGAACCCACCTCGTCCTCGACAACCTCGAGCAGCTCCTCCCCCAGGTCGCTCGGCCACTCGCCGATCTGTTGGCGGCGGCTCCTGCACTTCGTCTGATCACAACCAGCCGCGAGCCACTCAGGATCGCGGGCGAGTCCGAGTACGACCTGGCGCCGATGGGAGAGCGCGATGCCGTCTCGCTCTTCCTCCAACGAGCCCAGGCAGTGCGCTCCGACATCGCCGACTCACCTGCAGTGCACGAGTTGATTCTCCGTCTCGATGGCCTGCCGCTCGCAATCGAGCTCGCCGCCGCGCGCGTGAAGCTCCTCGGCCCCGAACAACTCCTCGAGCGCATCGCGCAGCGACTCGACCTGCTCAAGGGTGGCCGAGACGTCGACGAACGCCACGCCACGCTCCGCGCCACGATCGCCTGGAGCTTCGACCTCCTCAGCGAGGAGGAGCAGCAGCTGTTCGTTCGACTCGCCGTCTTCCGCGGCGGCTGCACGCTCGACGCGGCCGAAGCGGTCTGCGAGGCAAACCTCGACACGCTCGCGTCACTCCTCGACAAGAGCCTCGTCCGCCGTCGCACCGATAGCGATGGAGAGGAGCGCTTCTGGATGCTCGAGACGATTCGCGAGTTCGCACGGGAGGGCCTGGACGCGTCTGGCGAGGAAGACACCCTGCGCAGGGCGCAGACAGTCCGGCTGCTCGAGTTGGCCGATCGCGCCGGCACGAAGGGGATCGTTGACTTCAGTCCGTGGAACTTCGATCTCGTGGCTCCGGAAATCGACAACGTGCGCGCTGTGCTCGAGTGGGCTCTGACACGGGACGCCGAGCGTGGTCTCGCGCTTGCTACGTCGCTCGAGTCCTACTGGGTCGTCCGTGAACCGGCCGAGGGTGCGGCGTGGCTCGGGCGCCTGCTCGCACGGGCGACCGCTGCCGAGCGGGAGCTTCGCGCCCACGCCCTGCTGGCGCTCGGCGGCGCGCTCGATATCTTCGGCGAGTCAGAAAGGGCTGCACCCTGCTACCAGCAGAGCCTCGATTTGTTCGTCGCGGGTGATCACGACGACGACGCCGCGAACGTGCGATTCCGCGTTGTCGCGAACATGGTCATGAGGGGCGAGGCAGCGACTGCCTGGCCGCTGCTCGACGAAGCACTGCGAACGTTCCGACGACGCGGAATGAAGCTAGGCGAAGGTCAGGTTCTGGCTTTCCTGGGAGAGAAGGCGTTTCGGGAAGATGATCTCGCGCTCGCGAGCGAGCTCATGCTGGAGAGCGCCGCGATTGCCCACGATGCCGACTGGACATGGTGGGAGCTCGGCCAACTCGGAAGCGCCGCGTGGGTGGAGCTCAAGCGCGGGAGTCTCGATAGCGCAGAGGGCCTAGCATCCAGGTCACTCGTCCTCTCCCTGGGCATTGGCGACCGTCAGCACACGGTGTACGCCGGTGCCGAGCTCGCGGTCGTCGCCGCACTACGGGGCGATACCGAGCGCGCCGGACGAATCTGGGGAGCAGTCGAGAGCGAGGCCGCTTCCGGGGCCGTCGGGCAATGGGAGAAGGATCGAGAGGAGTACGAAGCCCTCGTGCTCCGCGCCGACGGCCTAGCGTTCGCGAAGGCTCGCGGAGAAGGCGGCCTGCTTTCGATCGCCCAGGCAGCCGGTCTCGAGACGGTTGCGGCCGGCTAAACGTCCCGAGCGGCTCCAGCGCAGCCCAACCCTTCGGGCCGGTGGTCTGGAAGTCGTAGAGGCTCCAGCCGGTAACGGTTCCCTCGTCGTTAACGGCATCGACGAACGCCTTCAACTCGTCAGTGGCCATCCGATTTGCAACGCCGCCCGCGGCGTGGATGGGGACATCCGGCCCGACCGCCATGCGCAGAAGTCGCAGCGACCGTGCCACGTACCCGTAGGTGGCGTCATAGCCCCGGAACGCGCCGCCGGTGTAGGTCATCGGGATCCAGGCATCGACGAGCGTCGTGAGCTCCTCGAAGGGGAAGCCAGGCCACCAGGTCGGGTGCCGCTCGAAGCCGCGTGAGGGGTAGGTGATCGCGGCGATCGGCGTCTCCCCCGCCTCGGCGCGAAGGATTTGGCTCAGCGCGAGCAGGCGCTTCGTCCGCAAACCGGCGCTCTTGAGGCGGAGCGACTCGATGTCCAGCGAGACGCCGTCGAAGGATCCACCCTTCGGAGTGCGGAACGAGAGCATCGCGCGCGTCCGGCGCACATCGACGGATGGCTGAACGAAGCCGGGCAGATACCACGCAACCGCACGTACTCCTCGATTGTGGAGCTCGTCGACGAACTGCCCGAGCTGCTTCGGATTGACGACGTCCACGGTGCTGCGGTCGTTAGCCGTCTCGACGTAGACGGTGTGCACGCCGCGCGCAGCGATGCGTGCGGCCGTCGGGCCGGGGTTGCGGTAGGCCGGGCTGTCGTAGATGTCCACCCACGTCCCGAGACCTGCGAAGACGTCGGCGTCAGCTTCCGGTGAGGCCTGAGCCCCGAGCGGCGCGAGCACGAGAGCGGTGAGAGCGGCGGCGAGTGCGAAGGAACGCATCTGGCCGAGTCTACGACCTCGTTGTGAGGGAACTTTGAAGCGTGTGGTGGCTAGACTCCGGGACGCATGCGGGCGTAGCTCAGTTGGTAGAGCGTCGGCTTCCCAAGCCTCCCTGGGGCCTTTCTGAGACCACTCCAGACAGCTAAAGGCGGCTGGATTGGCGTGTTTCAGGACGATCGGCCACGGCAGTCCAACACTGTCCAGGGCAGTCCGTGTACCAAGACGTACCAACGATTTCATCGGTTTAGTCGACCCCAATCTCGGTCGTACTCCGTACACCTCTGGCACTTGACGGAGGGTCTGTCTCTTTCGCTGCCACACCTCAAGCAAAGCTCGAGAAGCCTGCGCCTTTCCCTTTCCCTCGTGGAGCGCGCTCGGCCCTTCACTGAACGGTTGTAACGTTCGTCCCGCTCCTTTCGGGACTTCGTTATGGGGGTGCCTGTCGTCACCTCTTGACCAACTTGACGGCAATGGTCTTCTCATCGACCGCGGTGCGGTGACTACCGTCGGCATAGAGCGCCTCCATTGGATCGACACCCCACACGACGAGAAACTCGGGATCGTTCATCCACCGCTTCTGTGTGGTGACGAAGTGTGCTGCTGCAAGTCGGTGTTGCCCGTTCGTGACATGGCCTTCTGGCGTGATCGTGATGGGGTCAGAGAGCAGCGTGACCCACTTACCTTCGGCCATTTCTGTTTCGTACTTCTCGACGCGATCGATGCGGATCTCCCGATTCAGAGTGGGGTTAGCGAGCAATCCCCACCCGCCCGCCGGCTTCCAGATGTCATCCACCTTCCTGCGCGGGTTGTACTGGAAGATGCTCACACTCGGCGGCTTTGGCCTCGGGACGAACTGGGGTAGGCCCGTCTCTTTCGAGACAAAGTAGATGCCGAGTCGCCCTCGTTCGTAACTGAACGTGTCCTGCTTCTGCTCGACTTCTCCAACTCCACCCTGTTTCAAGTTGGCCGCGAGCAGCTTCTCGTACGTCGCGAGATCGTTTTCGTACTTCTCCCGCAGGTGCCCGTATTGGATCTCCATGAGTGGCTCGAAGACCTTTTCGGTCAGTTCGCTCGCCTTGACGATCTCAGTTCTCGTACTGGACGTGGTTGCGTCCATCACTTCGCTCATGATGTTTCCTCCTGTTGTCGTCGTTGGTGAATCGTCGTTTGC
>JANOFZ010000494.1:0-6945 GCA_031413935.1 Thermoleophilia bacterium
GGACGAACCCGATCGTGCAGAGGATTGCTCCGACGATCCAGAACCGCACCATGATCTTCGTCTCCGACCACGCCTTCATCTCGAAGTGGTGGTGGATCGGTGCCATCAGGAAGACGCGCTTGCCGGTGCGCTTGAAGCTCCCGACCTGGATGATGACTGAGAGCGCCTCGATCAGGTAGATACCACCGATGAAGATGAGCAACACCTCGGTCTGCGTCATCACGGCGAGGCCCGCGATCGCGCCGCCGAGCGCCATCGACCCCGTATCGCCCATGAAGACCTCGGCCGGAAACGCGTTGAACCAGAGAAATCCGATCACGCCCCCGATCAGGGCCGCCGTGAAGATCGCGACGTCGAGGTAGTTGTCGCTGCGCAGGCCGACCTCGCCGGAGCGGATCCAGGAGATGGCGGCAATCGCAAGGAACGTGAGCAGCGAGATCGCGCACGTGCCGGCAGCCAACCCGTCGATTCCGTCCGTGAGATTGACACCGTTCGAGGTGCCGGCGATGACCACGAAGAGGAAGGGGAAGTAGAAGATCCCGAGGTCGATGTTGACATCGATGATCGGGAAGTAGATCTCGGTGTCGAGGTAGCCGACGTGGGTCACGACCCATCCGACCCCGATCGTGATCAGGACGAGTCCGAGCATCTTCCAGCGGCCGTTGAGGCCGAGCGAGCGGCGCTTGCGCACCTTGAGGTAGTCGTCAGCGAAGCCGATCGCAGCGCACCCAACCGTCATCGCAACGAGTGTCACCCCTGGCCATGTGTAGACGGAGAGAACGAGGAACGGCACCACCGCCGTCGCCAGGATCAGAAGCCCACCCATCGTCGGCGTGCCCTGCTTGACGATGTGACGCGCAGGCCCTTCCTCACGGATCTGCTGGCCCACGCCGCTACGGCGCAGCCAGTCGATAAAGGTGGGCCCGATCAGGATGGAAATCACCATCGCGACCAGGCCTGCGATCAGGACTCGTACCATGCCCCTGACCGTTTCTGGATCGAGGCCGGGATGCCTTCGAGCCCGACCGAACGGGATGCCTTGACGAGGATCACGTCGCCCGGAGCGAGCACATCGAGCGCGGCATCGAGAGACGCAGCGTCGGACACCCGAAGTCGCCCAGGGCGGCCCGGATCACCCACGTACGCCTTCGCAAGGTCACCGACCGCAATGACGATCTCGATCCCGAGCTCGTCGACCAGATGCCCCACGTCCTCGTGGTAACGCTGAGACGCGTCGCCGAGCTCGGCCATCTCGCCGAGGATCGCCACCCGTCTCCGTGAGCCGGCGCGCGCTATGAGGTCGAGGAGTGCCGCCCGCATCGAGGTCGGATTCGCGTTGTAGGCGTCATTGATGACGAGACCGCCTCCCTCGAGCTGCGTCTCCTCCCCACGCCAGCGCGACATCCTGATCGCGTCTGCGCCTTCCTGGGCCCTGTCGAGCGACAGCCCGAGCGCGTCGTAGGCGACGAGCGCAGCGAGCGTATTCTCGGCCATGTGGCGCGCGGTGAACGGGAGTCTCAGCGGCACGTCCCGGCCACCGACCGAGAAAGACCAGTCGTTACCCGCTCCCTCTACCTGCGACCGGTCGAAGCGGCGAACGTCGATGTCGGTGCGACCCAGATGGGGCTCGAGCTCGGGAGCGTCCAGCGGAATGACGGCGATCCCGCCCGGTGGTAGAGCGACGATCGCCTCGGCGTTCGCCTCGGCGACGCGCTCCACCGTGCCGACGAGCTCCAGGTGCTCAGGTCCGATCGAGCTGACGACGACGACGTCCGGACGAGCCACGTCACACAGAGCCGCGATCTGGCCGAGCCCTCGCATGCCCATCTCGGTGACGAGCACCCTCGTCTCCGCTTCGAGCCGGCAGACGGTGAGCGGGAGGCCGATCCCGTTGTTCTGACTGGCCTCGGCCCAGATCGTGGGCGTCTGCGCACTGCAGAGGCCCCCGAGGATGTCCTTCGTCGACGTCTTCCCCGTCGAGCCGACGACCGCAACCACCCGTGCGTTGCTGCGGGAGCGCACGAGCGTAGCCAGCGCGGCCAGGGCAGCCTCCTGATCCTCTGGTACGAGCGTCGCGGCACCGCGCGCGGCGGCGTCAGCCACGTGCTCGACCCCCGTATTGAGCGCAACGAAGAGATCGCCAGGGCCAACGACGCGTGAATCGGCCTTCACTCCGGTGATCGTGGCTTCACCGCCCTCGGAGGCTTCAGGGCGCTCGAGCTTCCCTAGATCGAGCGCCTCGATCTCCTCCCAGCCGACCGGGATCACCGGAGAGCCTCACGCGCAACGACCCGATCGTCGAAGGGCTCGACGACGCCGGCCGCCTCCTGCCCCTGCTCGTGGCCCTTGCCGGCGATCACGACCACGTCGCCCTCCGAGGCGAGCGAGACGGCGCGCCGGATCGCACTGCGCCGATCCGGGTCAATCTCGACGTCGACACCGGCTCCCTGGAGGATGTCCTGGATGATCGCGAGCGGATCCTCGCTCCGCGGATTGTCCGAGGTCACGATCACATGGTCTGCGCGCTGGGCGGCAACCGCGCCCATGATCGCGCGCTTGCCGCGGTCGCGGTCACCACCGGCACCGAAGACGCAGATCAGGCGCCCGTCGCCGAGCTCGCGTGCGGCCTGAAGAGCTATATCGAGCGAGTCAGGCGTGTGTGCGTAGTCGACGATGAGCGCGAACGGCTGTCCCTCGTCCACGGCCTCGAACCGTCCGGGAACGCCGCTGACCGAGCGGATCCCCGCTGCAATCTCGTCGTCGTCGATGTCGAGCAGGAGCCCCGCAGCAACAACGCCGAGCACATTCTCGACGTTGAACCGGCCACGCAGCGGCGTTTCGATCTCGATCCCTGCGACGCGAAAGCGGCTGCCGTGCGGCCCCATCTCGAGGTCCTCGGCGCGCACCTCTGCGCCCTCCGTGAGACCGAACGTGACGATCGGCGCCCGCGCGGTCTCGACGAGCTCGATCGCAAGTCTCCGGCCATATTCGTCGCCGACGTTGACCGCGGCGGGCGGAGGTTGCGCTCCCGCGAACAGGCGTCTCTTTGCCTGGTAGTACTCCTCCATCGTCCCGTGCAGGTCGAGGTGATCCTGAGAGAGGTTCGTGAACACGAGCACGTCGAAGCGAACGCGGTCGAGGCGGCGCAGGACAGAACCGTGTGACGACGCCTCGACCGCCACGCTCTCGTCGCCCGCGTCGAGCATTTCGCGGAAGAGGCGTTGCAGGTCGATCGCCTCGGGTGTCGTGTGGGGAGCGGGTCGCACCGTTCCGCCAACGACCCAGTCGACCGTCCCGACGAGCCCGGTCGAGCGACCGGCCGCTTCGAGGACAGAGCGGAGCAGGAACGTCGTCGTAGTCTTGCCGTTCGTGCCTGTCACCCCTGCGACCTGGAGCGTACGCGTGGGCTGGCCGAAGAAGTAGTCGGCAGCGACGGCCATCGACGCCCGTGCGTCGTCGACGAGCAACTGAGGAATGTCGATCTCGAGCGGCCGCTCGACGACGAGCGCAGCGGCCCCTGCTGCGACTGCTGCCCCTGCGAACTCGTGTCCGTCGACGCGCGATCCGGGAACGCAGAAGAACGCCGCCCCGGGCGTGACACGATCCGCGCTATAGGAGAGATCCGTGATCTCGATGGCTTCGCCGGCCCCGGTCTCGCTCGCCGCGAGCACGCGCGTCAGTTCTTCGAGGTTCACGGGGTCGTATTGTAGGCAAGAGCAGGTTTCGGAATGTCGGTCGGGTGAGGCTGAAGCCTCACCCCGAGACGCGCGTCTCGGGCGCATCTGGCGGTACTTCCAGGTACTGGAGGTTGAACCGCGCGATGTCCCGGAACGCAGGCGCAGCGACGACACCGCCATAGATGTTCCCACGCGGCTCGTCCACCATCACGAGGATTGCGAACCGTGGCTGCTTGGCCGGGACGAGCCCGACGAACGAGGCGACGTACTTTCGTACGTAACGCCCGCTCTCGGCCTTTTGAGCGGTACCCGTCTTTCCCGCGACCGTGTAGCCGGGGATCGCTGCCTCGGCTCCCGTGCCCTCGACGACGACGTCGCGGAACATCGCCATCATCCGGTCGGCCGTGTGGCGCGAGACGACGCGGGTGCCGCGTTTGAGCGTGACCCGCTTCGTCCCGATCTTCTCGATCAGCCGGGGTGTGTGCCGGAGCCCCCCGTTGCCGATCGTTGCGTAGGAGGAGACCATCTGCAGGGGTGTCACAGCGATCCCCTGGCCGATCGGCACGTTGCCGATCGTCGAGCCCGACCATTCGTCGAGCGGCAGCACGAGCCCCGAGCTCTCGCCCGGGTAGTCGATGCCCGTTTGCTTGCCGAATCCGAACCGATCGACCCACGAGGCGAGCTCTCCCTGACCCATCTTCTGGGCGATCGTGATCGTCCCGATGTTCGACGACTGCGAGAGGATCTCCTTGACCGTCATCACTTCGGTGCCGCGCGTGTGTGCCTCGCGGATGACCCGGTCGGCGACCTGGATCGTTGGCGCGAGGGTGAACGTGGTGGTGGGCGCGACGACGTTGTCCTCGAGTGCTCCGGCGACTGTCACGATCTTGAACGTCGAGCCTGGTTCGTACGCGTCCGTGACGGCGCGGTTCCGCCGCGATTCGGGCGACGACGTGGAGAACTTGTTCGCATCGAACGTCGGGTAGTTCGCCATTGCAAGGATCGCTCCCGTGCGCGGATCCATGACGATCGCGGCCGCACCCCGCGCGTTGTACTGCTGCACGGTTCGTGCAAGCACCTTCTCGGCGTTTGCCTGGATCTGGTGATCGATCGTGAGCGTCACGTTCTTGCCGGGTCGCTCCGGCTTCGACGTGACAACGTCGATCGCGCGACCGAACGGATCCTTGACGATCGTCTCGAAGCCGGGCGTCCCGGCAAGCGTCTTGTCGAGCGAGCGCTCGAGCCCATCGAGCCCGTGATTGTCGGTGCCTGCGAACCCGAGGACGTGTGCGGCGACGGCCCCCTGAGGATAGGTGCGAAGCTCCTCGGGGTAAAAGCCGAACCCCGGGATCTCCCGCTTCTCGAGCGCGTTCGCCCGGAGGGGATCTGCCTTGCGAGCCAGATAGACGAATCCCTTGGATCGGTCTTTCAGGACGGGGTACAACGTGTTCGCGTTCAGTCCGAGCGTCTTGCCGGCCACAACCGCGGCCCGCTGCGCATCGGCGATGGTGCGCGGATTCGCGTAGACGGTCGTCGCCTGCTCACCGATCGCGAGCGGCTCACCCGTTCGATCATAGATCGTGCCGCGACCCGCCGGCACCTCGATCGTCTCGCGATGCTGGGTGGTCGCCATCTTCGCGAACCTGTCGTGCTGGGCCGCCTGCACGTACGCTGCGCGCCCGATGGCAACGACGAACAGGAGACCAAACGAGAGAAGGAGCAGGCGGATCCGATGATTCGCGCGCCGCTCTCTCACTTTGCCCCGAGGCGAACGTAGGTCGTCGTCCCGGCATCTGCCTCCTGGAGCCCGAGCTTGGCCTTCGCGGCATCCTCGATCCTGAGGTGGGACGACGCGCTCGAGAGTCGCGAACGGAGGAGCGCGTTGTCGGCGCGGAGCTGGGCGCGCTCACGGCTGAGCCCGTCGAACTCCATGTTCAGCTGGAGGACGACGACGTTCAGGGCCACGATCCCCGCGAGCATCACACCGATGAGGAGGATCCACAGCACACCGCCGGCGAACGGCGCGCGCGAGCGGGCGCTCTCGGCCCTCGTGCTGCGTCTCGCCTTCGCCTTGCCGGACGCCGGTGCCTGGGCGATCGTCGACATCAGTCCCTCATCCCGAAGTGTTGCACCGGCGCCCCGTAGGGGAGATGGCGCAGCCTCTCCCGGGACAGGTCACGGCGACCACCGGCCTCAGGGGCAGACAGACGCACCGTTGTGATACTCCGCACTAGGAATCCGTCCTGACGGCGACGCGAAGCCGCGAGGACGCGGCACGGGGGTTGTGATCCAGCTCGTCGGCAGAGGGTCGCACCGGCCGCTTCGTGAGCAGTCGTAACTCCGGTTCCTTGCCACAGACGCAGATCGGGAAGTCCGGCGGGCACGTACATCCCTTCGCCCCGGCGACCATGAACTGTTTCACGATCCGATCCTCGAGCGAGTGGAAGCTGATCACCGCGAGCCGACCACCGGGTCGGAGCATCGCGACGGCGGCCGGCAGAGCCGCCTCGAGCTGGCCGAGCTCGTCGTTGACAGCGATGCGGAGCGCCTGGAAGACGCGCTTGGCGGGGTGCCCCTCACCGAAGCGAGCGGGTGTCGGGATCGCGATCTTGATCACGTCAACGAGATCGAGCGTGCGGAAGAACGCCTGCTCCGTGCGCCGACGGGCGATCGCCCGTGCGATCGGGCCTGCGTAGCGCTCCTCGCCGTAGCGACGGAAGATCTTCGCGAGCTCCTTCTCGTCCCAGGTGTTGACGATCGTCGCGGCCGTGATCTCGCCGGACGGATCCATGCGCATGTCGAGTGGCGCGTCGGTGGCGTACGAGAAGCCGCGCTCGGGCCGGTCGATCTGCATCGACGAGACGCCGATGTCGAGCAGGATCGCGTCGGCCTTGATGTCGTTCGTGGAGAGCTGGGTGAGCACGAGCGCGAAGTCACCGCGGAGGAAGCGAACATCCACCCCGGCCTGCGCCTTGAACCGGTCGAAGTGGGTCTTTGCGCTCGGGTCGCGATCGATCGCGACGAGCTTGCCGCTGCCGTGGAGGTCCTGAGCGAGAAGACGTGCGTGGCCACCCGCGCCAAAGGTGGCATCGACGACCGTCTCGCCCGGCTTCACGGCGAGGAGGTCGCGCACCTCGTCCGCGAGGACGGGGGTGTGGTCAGACGCGTTGTGCGGCAACACGTTCGGCAGCATGGTCGGCACTCCCTTCGATCCCTTCCAGGCGCTCCACCCAGGCAGAGCGATCCCAGATCTCGAGGTGATCGTGCG
>JANOFZ010000495.1:0-2703 GCA_031413935.1 Thermoleophilia bacterium
GAATCCGGCCAGCGTGGCACCACCGATCGTGTCGACCGAGCCGAACTTGACGAGACCGGAGATCGTGAACTGCTCGACTGGCCCTTCTGCCTGCACGCCGATGTCGTCACCGACCTCGAGGTTCTTCTTGGAGGCGGTCGCGATATCGATTACGACCTCGCCGTCGGTGGGCCAGGCGCCGTCCTCCAACGTGAGCGTGTTGAACTCGGGCTTCGTCGGGTCGACGCTGAAGCCGAGATTCGGAGCGCCTCCAAAGACGATTGCCTTGCCGTTCTTGCCGATCAGCTGTGCCTCGCCGGCGACGCCCCCGATAGCGGCAGCGACGTCCGGCA
The DNA here is from genome assembly GCA_031413935.1 of Thermoleophilia bacterium. Lineage (GTDB taxonomy): Bacteria > Actinomycetota > Thermoleophilia > Gaiellales > Gaiellaceae > Gaiella. The sequence continues at coordinate 333 of JANOFZ010000495.1, forward strand.
ACGCCGCAACCTCCGGCTGCAGCGACTCGTCGAACGGTGGTGCCGTGGTACCGGAGCCGTCGGAGAGGTCGAAGGCTGACTTCCCGGTGATCGTCGCGTCGGTGCCCTCGTAGACGCTCGAGAAGATCGAGTCGAACGCCTTGTCGATCGAGTCGGTGAGCACGAACGTGCCGCTGACCATCGTCACGCCGAGAATCACCGCGAGGGCGGTGAGGACTGTACGCAGCTTCCTTCCCGCCATGCCCTTCAGCGAGAACCTGATCATTGAGCGCTGATCTCTTCCATCGTTGTGGCAATATCATGTGCGGAAGCGCCGGAGAGCTCGCGCACGATGCTCCCGTCGGCGAGGAAGAGCACCCTGTCTGCGATTGCCGAAGCGCGTGCCTCATGGGTCACCATGACCACTGTCTGTCCCAGGTCGCGGACGGCGTGGCGGAGGAGCTCGAGGATCTCGCCACCCGTCTTCGAGTCGAGGTTTCCCGTCGGCTCGTCGGCGAAGACGACGTCAGGCTCGGAGACGAGCGCGCGTGCGATTGCGACGCGCTGCTGCTGGCCTCCGGAGAGCTCGGAGGGCCGATGGTGGAGACGATCGCCGAGGCCAACGGAGCGAATCAGCTCGTCGAATCGCGCTCTGTCGGGCTTGACGCCCGCGATCGTCAGCGGCAGGAGGATGTTCTCCTCCGCGTTCAGCATCGGGAGAAGGTTGAAGAACTGAAACACGAACCCGATGTGCTCGCGACGGAGCTTCGTCAGCTCGCTGTCGCCGAGGGTCGTGATTTCCTTACCGGCGACCACGACCGAGCCAGTGGTCGGCTTGTCGAGGCCCGCAAGGATGTGCATCAACGTCGACTTTCCGGAGCCGGAAGGCCCCATCACGGCGGTCAGCTTGCCCGACGGCACGTCGACCGAGACGCCGCGGAGCGCATCGACTCTCGTGTCTCCGTCGCCGTAGCGTCGCGAGACGTCCTGTGCGACGACGACCGCCGATCCGTTTCTATTCTCCACGTATGCCTCCTCGTCGGGTCCGATCGGATACTGCCACGAAGCACTCCGGGGGGCAGTGGGGGTAACCGTACCCTCGGAGGCGCTATCCCCCGAGTTTCATCCGCTTCGATGCCTCGGCGAGTACGACCCCGAGCGTGCCGACGATCTCGTCCATCTCGGTCTCACCGGCGATCAACGGGGGCGAGACCTGGATCACCGGGTCGCCGCGATCGTCCTGACGGCAGATCAGCCCGGCGTCAAAGAGCGCCGGGGAGAGGAAGCCGCGCAAAAGCGACTCGCACTCGTCGTCGTCGAAGGTCGCCCGCGTGTCCTTGTCCTTGACGAGCTCGACGGCGTAGAAGAAGCCCGTCCCCCGTACGTCGCCGACGATCGGCAGGTCGAGCAGCGTTTCGAGCTTCGCGCGGAACACGTCCTGGGTATCGCGGACGTGCTCGACGACGCCCTCGCGCTTCATGATCTCGATGTTCTTCAGGGCAATGGCGCACATCACGGGGTGCCCACCAAACGTGATTCCGTGCGAGTAGATCGAGGTCGCGTCGAGGAACGGCTCCATCACCCTGTCGGTCGCGATCACGGCACCGATCGGGCCGTAGGAGGAGGACAGCCCCTTGGCGCAGCAGACGATGTCCGGCTTGATGTCGTAGCGCTCCGAGCCGAACCAGTACCCGAGCCGTCCGAATGCGGTGATCACCTCGTCGGCCGAGAGCAGGATGTCGTACTCGTCGCAGATCGCCCTCACGCCCGCCCAGTAGCCTTCGGGCGGCAGGAAGCAGCCGCCGGCGTTCTGCACCGGCTCCATGTGGACGAGGCACACGGTCTCCGGGCCCATCGCGAGGATTGCCTGCTCGAGATCGTCGAGCAGGAACTGCGTGAACTCCTGCTCGGTCTCAGCGTTCGGACGGTGATAGCGGTTCGTGTTGTGCACGTGCCGTACCTCGGGCACGAGCGGCTCGAAGGTCGCCCGCAGGGAGGGGCAGCCGTTGATCGAGAGCGCTCCCATCGTCGTGCCGTGGTAGGCGATGTGGCGAGCGATCGCCTTGTAGCGGTGTGGCCCGCGTTGAGCCGCCGCAACGATCGCGTCGTGACGTGTCTCGGGCTCGGAGAGGGCGTACTTGACCCGCTTCTCACCACGCGCGGCGTAGTACTGACGCGCGAGCTTCCAGGCGGCCTCGACCGCCTCGGAGCCACCCGAGACGAAGAACACGCGATTGAGGTCGCCAGGTGCGAGCGAGGCGAGCTCGGTCGCGAGCTCGATCGCCTTCGGATGGGCGTACGACCAGTTGGTGTAGAACGGAAGCTCGCGCATCTGCTCGAGTGCCGCCTGGCCGATCTCCTCGCCAAAGCCGTAGCCGATGTTGACCGAGAA
>JANOFZ010000496.1:0-2552 GCA_031413935.1 Thermoleophilia bacterium
CGTTCTCGCGTCGCAGCGCCTGTTCGAGGCCGCCGCCCGCGAGGGAGTCCGGGTGGTGTTCGCGTCGTCGTCATCGATCTATGGAGATGCGGAGGCGTATCCGACGGCCGAGACCGTGCCTCCGCGGCCGGTGTCGCCGTACGGCATCACCAAGCTCACGTGTGAGCACCTCGCCCGGGCCACCGCACGGAGCTTCGGCCTGGATGTGGTCGTCGTGCGGTACTTCAACGCGTACGGCCCGCGCCAACGACCGGACATGGCGTTCACGCGCATCGCAATGTGCCTCGCCGAGAGCCGAGCGTTCGACCTCTTCGGAGACGGCCTGCAGTCGCGGAGCTTCACGTATGTCGCCGACGTCGTCCGTGGGACGGTCGCTGCGATGGAGCGGGGTAGGGGGACGTACAACGTCGGTGGCGGCGAGGAGGCGACGATGCTCGAGACGATCGCGATCCTCGAGGAGCTCGCGGATCGGAAGCTCGAGATCCGGAGCCACCCGGCGGTGCCCGGTGACCAGCGTCGCACGAAGGCGGATACGTCGCTGATCCGGGCCGAGCTCGGGTGGGCGCCGACAACGACTCTTCGGGAGGGCCTCGGCGCCCAGTGGGAGTGGGCCGCTGCTAGGGTCGCGGCGCGATGAGCGCCCCCCGGATGCCCGATCCCGACGCCGAGAAGGAGGTCGACCTCCGCTCGGCGTGGACGCGGATCACCGCGCGCTGGTGGCTGCCGGTCGCCGGGCTCGTGATCGGCGCCGTTCTTGGCGTGATCGTCTCGGTCGGTGGCGGCGAGGTCTACCGCGCAACCACGCTGCTCTACCTCGGACAGCCCTTCACGACATCGGGGGGTGGCCAGATCCAGAGCCTTGCCACGAATCCGAAGACGGTGAATCGCATCATTCACTCGGAGGCCGCGCTTCGGCGCGCGGCCGAGGCGAGCGGGCTGACCGTCGGCCAGCTTCGCGGCAACGTCTCCTCGCAGGCGATCGTGACAGCGGGCCAGGGCAAGAACGTCTCGCCGCTCGTCGAGATCACGGTCGATGCCCCCACGGCAGACCAGGCGGAGAAGGCTGCTGACTCACTCGCCGAGTCCGTCGTCGGCGTCGTCTCGATCTACGTCGACCAGAAGATCAAGCTTCTGGACAGGCAGATCGTCGCGAGCAACACCGAGCTCCAGAAACTCGACGCGCGCGTTTCGGAAGCGGTCAAGCAGCAGCGGGCAGTGCTCGCGGACAAGACCATTTCGCCGACAGAGAAGCTGATCGCGATCAGCATTTACAACAACACGATCAGCTTCTCCGAGCAGCGTCGCGGCACCGTGCAGCAGGAGCTGTTCCAGAATCAGCAGCTTCTCTCGCTCGCCGAGAACGTCGAGGTGAGCAAGATCGTGCAACCCGCGGCTGCGACCAAGACGACAGCCACGAGCCGCCGTAATGCGGCCGCGATCGGCGGGCTGATCGGCCTCCTGCTCGGAGCTCTGGCGGCGGCGATCGCCGACCCCTTCCTGCAGAGAAGGAACGCGCGGAGCGACGCGTAAGAGGCTTGATGCGAATCAGATGCACGTCTGGATACGTCCCTGCACACAGCGGATCGCGTCCGCCGAGGGCAACATCAAGGCCACCAGCCGTGACGCCGCCCTCGTCGAACACGCTCCTTGGTGCAGAACCGCCCCAGACGCACTCCCGATCCACGTCAAGCCTCTAGCTCGTGGTCGAGGGCAAGCGCGTAGCCGTCGTCGTTCCCGCGTTCGAGGAGGAGCATCTCGTTGCCGAGACGCTCCGCGGCATCCCCGACGTCGTCGACCGCATCTACGTCGTCGATGACGCTTCTCCGGACGGAACGGCGGAGCAGGCGCGCGCTGTGGGTGACGCTCGCGTCGAAGTGATCGTGCACGAGCAGAACGGTGGCGTGGGCGCCGCGATCGTGACGGGATATCTCCGGGCGCGAGATGAGCGGATCGACGTGACGTGCGTGATGGCCGCCGACAACCAGATGGATCCTACGGAGCTCGTCGAGCTCGTCGGCCCTGTTGCCCGCGGCGAGGTCGACTACACGAAGGCGAACCGCCTGATCACGGGTGAGGCCTGGAAGCTGATTCCGCACACCCGTTACCTCGGCAACGCTGTGCTCTCCCTGCTCACGAAGATCGCCTCCGGGTACTGGCACGTCGCCGACTCGCAGGCCGGGTACACGGCGCTTTCGCTCGCGGCACTCGACAGGCTCGACCTCGAGCGGATCTACCGGCGCTACGGATTTCCGAACGACATGCTCGTACACCTCAATGTCATCTCCGCAAGCGTGCGCGACGTTCCCTCGCGGCCGATCTACGGGGTTGGCGAGCGCTCCGGGATCCGCATCCGGCATGTTGCGCCCCGCATCGCCTGGCTGCTGTTCAAGGGATTCTGGTGGCGGATGAAGGAGAAGTACGTGATCCGCGACTTCCATCCGCTCGTCTTCTTCTACGTCCTCGGGACGCTGATGACGACGTTCGGCCTGGCGCTCGGGATCCTCGTTGCCTGCTCGCGCATCTTCTTCGACAACGAGATCACGACTGCGACG
>JANOFZ010000497.1:0-1996 GCA_031413935.1 Thermoleophilia bacterium
GTCCGGCTGCGCTAGAGCTGATCCGGGGTGTCCCATGGCCTCCACGTCAGTCGGCGATTGCTTCCCGTCTCATTCGCTGTCGGGTCCGAGTTTCCCCTCTTATCGGCCGGTCTCGATGCAGGCTCGATCGCGCGCCGGAAGGGACGGACATCACCCGTCGTAAGGGTGACGTCCGATCCGACGGACATCCTCGAGAGATGCCCGTGCAACTCGTCCTCGATCTCTTTGCTCCGGCGCCAGCGGCCATTCCAGACGACCGGCCCGGCACCGCCTCGTCGCGGAGTGCTGCGCCGGTTCCGACCGGGTACGCCGTGTTCGACTGCGAGACGACGGGTACCGATACAGGAAAGGACGAGATCGTCTCGCTCGCTCTGCTCCAGCTCGACCCGGACGGTGTCGAGACGGGGAGATACACGCGGCTCGTCAAGCCGACGGGGGAGATCCCGACCGGGGCAACAGCTGTCCACGGGATCACCACGGCCGACGTCGCCGACGCACCGCCCTTCGCCGACATCGCGTGTGAGCTCCGCGAGCTCCTCGGCGACGCGGTCTTCGTCGCGCACAACGTCGGGTTCGACCTGCCCATGCTCCAGCACGCGTTCGAGCGAGCCGGGATCGACTACCACCCCGATGGGACGGCCTGCACGCTGGAGGCATTCCGGTTGCTCGAGCCGCTTGCCGACAACCATCGGCTCCAGTCGATCTGTGAGCGCCGTGAGATCGCGCTCGAAGGCGCCCACGAGGCGCTGAGCGACGTCCTCGCGACCGCCGAGCTTCTCCGCGTCGTGCTCGGAGAGGGCATTGCACCGGAGACGATCGTGCTCGACACCTCCGCCTATATGCGGCTTCGCTCGCGCGGCGACACGAGGCCAGCGTCAGAGCCGCAGATCCGTCGGCTCTTCGGGATGGCCCGCTCGGTGGGATTCCGACTGTCCGACGGCAGCGTCGACCGCGAGGAGGTCGTCGCCCTGGTGCAGCGTGTTGTGGGCACGAGCGATGTCGACGTCCTCACTCGCTCCCAGGTGCAGGACGTGTATGACGCGCTCGAGGCGCTGATCGAGCAGCAGGGCGAGCTCGGGCACGCCGCATCGGCGTAGCGGTATCCTCACGTTATGAGTGCGACGGACGTGGAGGCCGAGGTCGGAACACGATTTCTCGACGCGCTCGTTGCCCGCGACTACGAGGCGCTCGGCGCCTGCTTCGCGGCGGACGGGACACTGCGAGGCGTTGTCCCGCCCGGCCTGCGCGAGGCCGACGGGCGCGAGGCGATCGTGGCCCGTTTCCGGCTCTGGACGGACGACATCGAGGACTACGAGATCGCAGACAGGGAGGGAGTGCTGTTCGCGGACATGCTTCGCCTCCGCTGGGTCGTGAAGGGCGTCGACTCCGAGCTCGGGCTGAACGCGTACGAGCAGACGGCGTACGCCGAGGTCGCGGGCGGCGAAATCGTGCACATGCGCCTCGCCTGCTCGGGCCACCGCCCCCTCTGACCTCGCCGACCCCCCACGAACGGCGAGTGTGGGAGGATGATCGGCGTGACCGCCAGGGAGCACACATGATCTGCGCGTCCTGCCAGACGCTGAACGAGGACGGCCGCAAGTTCTGCGGTGAGTGCGGTTCGAGCCTCGCGGCGCTCTGCCCCTCGTGCGGGAGTCCGAACGCACCCGGAGTGAAGTTCTGCGGCGAGTGCGGCACGAAGCTCGGCGGTGGTGCCGCAGCCGCTGCCACGCCGGCCGATGCCGCCACCCAGGGGCCGGCAGCCGCTGAGCGCCGCCTCGTCTCGGTGCTGTTCGTCGATCTCGTCGGCTTCACCGCCGCCTCCGAGGGGCGCGACTCCGAGGATACGCGCGAGCTCCTGAGCCGCTACTTCGACGTCGCGCGGACGGTGATCGAGCGCTACGGCGGCACGGTCGAGAAGTTCATCGGCGACGCCGTGATGGCCGTCTGGGGCGCGCCGATCGCGCAGGAAGACGACGCCGAGCGGGCCGTCAGAGCC
>JANOFZ010000498.1:0-3135 GCA_031413935.1 Thermoleophilia bacterium
CACCGCCGATACCTACTCCCATGCGATGATCGATCACCGCGAGATCGACCGCGAAAAGCTGCTCGAAAGAGTCTCCTCCGCTCATGCCGTGCCCCCCCTCCGTGCCCACCTTGACCGCGAAAAAACGCTAATTGCAGGGACGTTCGAGCCCAGTAGCGCCCATCACGGAAAGGCCCCGGGAAGGGGCCTTTCTCGTTACCGGGGTGGGTGAGCGGAAGGGGCGGTGTCGCCTCCCGCCACTAACAAGAACCTTACAAACGGATTCGCAAGTTCTACGGCCTGTGGGCGTCTCCTCTTATGCAATCAACGATTCTGGAGGATCAGCCTCATGAAGAAGCTCATGCTGCTCGTCTCGCTCGCATTGGTCGCGAGTCCGGCTGCACTTGCGGCCAAGCCCACGACGCCGGGAGCCAACGGCTCAGGTGGCAAAGCCGTCGTAGCAAAGCTCTCGGGTGCAAACGAAGTCCCCACAGCCAACAGGGCAGACCGAGGTCACGCCGTGATCCGTTTGAACGCAAAGACGCTGAAGGTGTGTTGGTCATTCAGCGCCCTGAAGCTAACGCCTCTGGGCGCCGCCAGTGCGACCCCGGCAGCTGCGCACATCCACGTCGGTGCGGCGGGCGTCAACGGCGGGGTTGTCGTGCCACTCGGATCGTCCTTCGCCCGCAAGGGTTGCGTAACCGCGGAGAAGGCCGTCATCGACGCGATCCTGGCGAATCCGAAGGGTCATTACGTCAACGTGCACAACGCGTCATACCCCGGCGGTGCGATGCGCGGCCAGTTGAAGAAGGGCGCTCCCGCCTGAAAGAGCGGCGGCGGTGGCGGTAGGGCTTGTTGCTCTGCCGCCACCGAAGATCGTGGGTCGAAACCCGTAACGGGCGGGTGTGGCAACACGGATAAGGCTCGGCTGGCAAGAGTCTGCGGATGAACGCGTACCCTCCGACCGGGGTCTCTTCGGCAGGTGAGGAGGCTCACGCCGCATGACGACGTGGGGCGTCGCTACTTCTGCCAGGCTGATTTCTTCGGTGCCTTCACGGGCTTGAAGTCGCTGCCGCCGGCAGCGATCCCGTCGCCGTTGCACTTCTTGCACCAGACACCCTTTTCGTGAGGCCCGGGGCAGGAGATCGAGAAGAGGTCGTGCTTGCTCATGCACGTACTATCGCATGCGCTCCGGATGGGCAGCAGGAATCCGCGAAGCGGCCGAATCTATCCATCTAGCGCGGCCGCGCCACAAGCGATGATCCTCGACCCAAGCGCTTCAAGAGGCCGCGCTAGATGATGCGCTGACCCTGCTGCTGGCCGGAGAGCCGGTCGCGGATTCCGGCGAGGCCCGGGGCGCTCGTGTCGAGGTCGGGCCAGTCGCGGAGCTCGAGCAGGATCGCCTCGCGCGCCTTCAACGACGTCGCCACCGTCGTGTCGCGGCCAGGGCCCTTGCCGACTGTGTCTGCTGCGATCTTCGCATCCGAGGTGCCCCGGGAGCGAAGCTTTGCGATCAGCTCGGCGCTTTCGGCGTCGGTGATCCGGTCTCCATAGAGGCGCGGCATGGAGTCCAGCTTAGATGCAGTCTCGCGCTCGTGATGGTTTCTGCGCGAGCAGAGCTCGAATCGTCGTCGCGACGACGGGTGGTGCAAGTACGATTCCGGCATGAGCAGCCTCGAGCAGGTCTCCCAGCAGCCGGTCGCCGTCAGCCGCGACCGCTCCCGCGCCATCTTCGGCCAGACGATGGGTCTCGTTGCCCTCACCTGTCTCGTTGCAGCCCTCGGCGCCTACCTCGGTCGCGACATCTCTCGCGGCTGGGGCATCGTCGCCTTCATCGGCGCCATCGGCTGCATCATCGGCCTCAACGTTGCCATCCGTCGCTCGGAGCAGCTTGCAGTCGGGCTTCTCTTCGGGATGGGCGCCTTCCTCGGGATTGCGGTAGCGCCGACCCTCGCCTACTACGCGGAGGTACAGCCTCAGGCGCTCTGGCAGGCCGCTGCGCTGACCGGACTGTTCATCGGCGGATGCGGAACCTACGGGTACGCCACGCGCCGCGACCTCTCGAAGATCGCCCGCGTCGCATTTTTTGCCCTGCTCGGCCTGATCGGCTTCGGGATTCTCCTCATGTTCGTCTCGATCCCCGGCGGCGACGTGATCTACGCCGTTCTCGGGCTCGTCATCTTCGCGGGCTACACGATGTACGACTTCCAGCGGCTGCGACGGGCCGACTCGATTCAGGCAGCACCGCTGCTCGCCGCATCGATTTTCCTCGACGTCTTCAACGTCTTCATGCTCCTGCTCTCGCTCCTCGGCGGCGGCCGCAACTAGAGCGTTGTCGTTGGGCGTCCGCTCGTTTGCCCCTGAGGCGGGTCGTTGCTGTAATCGCTCCCGGGGGAGGCTGCGCCACCTCCCCTACGGGTACCTGCTCGGGTCAACGGTATCTGCGCGCGTCAGCGAACCCTGAGCGTCGCTCGCATGCCGCGGCTCTTGTGATCGGCGAGCGTGCACCAGAGGGCGAACCGACCTGCGAGGAGGCGTGCCTCGAGTGAGCCGGTCTGGCCGGGCTCGACGACGCCGATCCGATACGTGCGCGTGCCTCCGACGCGTCGAAGAGCCAGGTCGTGGTCGTCCTCTCCGTAGTTGACGAGCTCGACGATCGCTGTGCCCTTCCGGATCGATCCACGGGAGAGCGCGAGGCTGAATTCGTCGGCTGAGACCTGGAGGCGTGCCGGGGGAGGGGAGGCGGCCGTCGCGACGGGCACGAGTGCTGCGGCAAGCACCACACCGATCGCAGCGCGCCTCCTCACCGGAGGATCTTCGGACGCGCGAACTTCCGAGCGCCCGGGATGATCGCGCTGGCGTCGGTCCCGAGCCAGTCCTCGAGAACTGCGCTGTAGAGGCCGCGGAAGTCGCTCGTCGCACGGAGGTTGCCATTGTCGTCGAGCTTTTCGAGGCCCGGGAACTCGCCAATCATCGTGCCCGAAACCCGCGATCCGATCAGGAACCCTGCGCCGGCTGCCCCGTGATCCGTGCCTCCTGATCCGTTCTCCTTGGCGCGCCGGCCGAACTCTGTCCAGACGTGGACGAGGACACGGTCGGCGAGCCCGCGAGCTTCGAGATCGCGCTGGAAGGCGAGCAGCGAGTCGGCCGTGAGCT
>JANOFZ010000499.1:0-7904 GCA_031413935.1 Thermoleophilia bacterium
CTGCGAACGTGGGAACCTCGATCGCCGGGACGCTCGAGCCCATCTTGCTGCCAAGGATGCTGCGACTATCGTGCGCAAGCGTTGTCGGATCGTACGACGCAATCGAGCCGGTCGGCGTCATCCCGACGACGACGAGCTCCCCGCCTCTGCGGAGGAGCTCCATACCACTCTCCATCGCACTCACCGAGCCGACGGTCACGAAGACGTAGTCGGCGCCGCGGCCGTCGGTGAGCGCAAGGACTGCATCCCGGACGTCACCATTGTTCGGACTGAACGCCTGCGTTGCACCGAACGCAAGCGCCACGTCGAGCTTCGATGCGTCGAGATCGACCGCGACGGTCGACGCTGCACCGGCGATGGCCGACGCCTGAATGCTGTTCAAACCCACGCCCCCCGCACCGATCACGACGACATTCGCCCCGGCCTCGACGCCGGCTGTCTTCGTTACGGCGCCGAAGCCGGTCAGCACGCCACAGGCGAGGAGCGAGGCACAGTCGTACGGCAGCTCGTTCGGGATCGGCACGACCTGGGATTCGTGGACGACGACCCGCTCGGCGAACGCTGCGGTGCGGAACCCGTGCAGAACCGGTTCGCCGTCCTTCGTGCTGAGCGGCCCCGGTGCGTCGAGGGGGAAGCTCGTGTCGCACAGTGCCGGCTGCTCGTGGTCGCAGAAGAAGCAGGTCCCGCACGACCGGACGAGCGTAACGAGCGCCCGTTGCCCCGGCGTCACGCCGGCCACGCCTGCACCGACGGAGGCGACGACGCCTGCTCCCTCATGGCCGTAGACCGCTGGGCGGGCTCCTTCCCACGCACCGTTGAAGTAGAAGACGTCGCTGTGGCAGATTCCGCTCGCGGCGATCCGCACCTCGACCTCCCCCGGGCCTGGTGGGGCGAGAACGAGCTCCTCGATCGTGAGCGGCTGGCCTGGCTCGCGCAGCACTGCCGCGTTGATGAGCCTCCCGCCGGTCACCTGATCCCGAGCCCGCCCGTCGAGGCACCGATCAGGATCGCCGCGTTCCCGAACGAGAGCGACCCCTCGGCCATCTGCGCGTGGACATCGCCGAGCTCTTCGAAGGCGCTCACCTGGCCGAGGCACGGGTCGATCGCGCCGGTACGAACGAGGTCGTTGTAGGCGATCGCCTGCTCGTCGTTCGTGCCGTGCGAGCCCTGAAGCCGCTTCTGCCGCACCCAGTGGTAGCGCAGATCCACCATTGCGGAGTACCCGGTCGTGCCTGCGCAGACGACGACCATCCCGCCCGGCTCGCAGACGAAGATCGACGTCGGGATCGTGTCCTCTCCCGGGTGCTCGAAGACGATCGCCGGGTTCTTGCCCTTGCCGACGATCTCCCAGAGCTTGCCGCCGAAGGCGCGCGCCGCGCCCGTCCATTCCTTCTGACCAGACCCGTCGGTCCAGTGGGGCGGGACACCCCAGTGATCGAACTCGGTGCGGTCGATGTAGCCCTCGGCGCCGAGTCCCACGCAGTACTCCCCCTTGTCTGCGCTCGAGACGACGGCGACCGCGATCCCGCCGGCCTGCTTGACGAGCTGAATCGCCTGGCTGCCGAGACCACCCGAGCCACCCCAGACAAGGACGATGTCGTCCTTCTGCACGGTGTTGCCGGCCCACCCGAAGAGCATCCGCTGGGCGGTCGTGCCGACGAGCGTCGGTGCCGCGGCTGCCTCCCAGGTGAGGTGTTCAGCCTTCGGGAGCACCTGATGCTCCTGCGCGACGGCGAACTGGCCGAACGAGCCGTAGTTGCGATCGTGGTCGTATCCCCAGATGCGAGCAGAGGGAGCGATCATCGGGTCCTTGCCCGAGACGATCCACGGGTCGTCGTCCTTCCACCAGCCCGGGTGAACGATGACCTCGTCGCCGACCGCGACCCGCTCGACGCCTTCACCGACGGCGTAGACAATCCCCGAAGCGTCGCTACCGCCGAGATGAAAGTCGTTCGGGTCACCGCCGCGCTGCCGTTGTGCGATCACGTCGACGGGCGTGCCGCTCGCCGCCCAGACATTGTTGAAGTTGATGCCCGATGCCATCACGGCGATGAGCACCTCGCCGGGGCCGGGAGCGGGCGTGTCGACCTCCTCCACCTGGAAGGCGGTGCGCGGGTCACCGAAGCGATCCTGTCGAACCACCTGGGCGAACATGCGAGAGGGAACCTCGCCGACGGGTGGCAGGGTGCCTACGGGGACTGCGTCACTTGCGGGTGCCATCAACGTGCTCCTTGTGCTCGGGTTTGCGACCTCGACTGCCGCTTCGGGCCGAGAGCGTATCCTCCTTTGGCGCTACGGCGATCACCTTTGCGCCCGGCGCGCGAAATGTGTGTGCGAGAATCCTGCTGTGCCCGCCGGTCTCGACGAACTCACGCCGGAGCAGCGCGAGATCCAGGCGCTCTGCCGGGACTTCGCAACCCGCGAGATCAGGCCGATCTCCCAGGCCGTCGACGAGGCCGACATCGAGATGCCCTGGGACATCTGGTATCAGGCCGCCGCGCTCGGGCTGACCTCGTACATGCTCCCCGAGGAGCTCGGCGGCGGTGGGCTGACGGACGTCTTCACCCAGGCGCTCGTACAGGAGGAGCTCTGCTTCGGCTGCTCGGGGATCGGCAACCTGATCACGTCGAACGGGTTCGCGGCGAAACCGATCATCGTGCTCGGCACCGTGGAGCAGCAGCGCCGCTTCGTCGAGCCGATGACCGGTGACCGGCCCACGCTCGGTGCGCTCGCGATCACCGAGCCGGGCGTCGGCTCCGACGCCGCCGCGATCCTGACAACTGCGACCCGCACCGAGAACGGCTACGTGTTGCGTGGGCAGAAGAGCTGGATCTCGAGCGCCGGGCCGGCCTCGACCTACATCGTTTTCGCGACCGTCGAGCCTGGCTCGCGGGCGAAGGGGATCACGGCGTTCGTGGTCGAGAAGGGCGACCCGGGCTTCACGATCGGGCCACCGGTGCGCAAGATGGGCCAGCGCGCGATCATCAACGCCGAGCTGTTCCTCGACGATTGCGAGATCCCGCTCGACCGGAGGCTCGGTGAGGAGGGCCAGGGATTCCGTGGGTTGATGCGCACGTTCGACCTCTCCCGCATCACGCTCGCGGCTGCCGCCACGGGCCTCGCCCGCGCAGCGCTCGAGTACGCCGTCGACTACGCGAAGTCGCGGGAGCAGTTCGGGAAGCCGATCGCCCGTCACCAGGCCGTCTCGTTCCGCATCGCCGACATGGCGCTGCGGGTCGATGCGTCACGCCTGCTCGTGTGGCGTGCCGCACGACTCGCCGACGCAGGCGCGGACATCTCGCGCGAGGCCGCGATGGCGAAGCTCTTTGCCTCCGAGACGGCGATGTGGTGCACCTGGGCCGCCGTGCAAACGCTCGGCGGCTGGGGGTACTCCCGCGAGATGCCGGTCGAGAAGTGGATGCGCGACGCGAAGCTCGAGGAGATCGAGGAAGGCACGTCCGACATCCAGCGCCTGATCATCTCGCGTAGCCTTCTGCGCGCTCCGGGCTAGTGTGCGCCCACTGATCGGCACGAGGAGGCGACGATGAATCAGGCAATCGGACAGATGTTGACGATGGCGGTCGGCGTTGCGTTGAGCCCGATCCCGATCATCGCCTCCGTGTTGCTCGTCAGTTCGCCTCGCGGCCGCGTGAATGGGCCGGCGTTCGTTCTCGGGTGCGCAGCGAGTGCCGTCGTGATCGGGGGAATCCTGATCGCAGTCGGCGTCGGCTCGGGGACGGATGAGTCGGGTGGCCCGTCGACCGGCACGTCAACTCTAAAGCTCGTTCTCGGGGTGGTCTTGCTCGGGATGGCCGCACGACAGTGGCGCGGTCGGCCCGCCGACGATGAGGATCCTCCGCTGCCGAAATGGATGGGAGCGCTCGACGGATTCTCGCCCGTCAAGTCACTCGTGGCCGGGGTCGTCGTCACGGGCCTCAACCCGAAGAACCTGCTGCTCGTGATCGCGGGCGCTGCTGCCGTCGCGAGTGCCGGCGCGACGGCGGGGGAGGAGGCCGTCGCGTGGGCGATCTTCACGCTCATCGCGATCATCGGTGTTGCGACGCCTGTCGTGATCTCCTTCGCCGTGGGCGACCGATCGGAGGAGCTGCTCGGTCGGCTGCGGAAGTGGATGGCGCACAATAACGGCGTCATCATGGCCGTGATCCTGCTGCTGATCGGCGTGAAGCTGCTCGGCGACGGGCTCGCCGGGTTGTAGAGCCGCAGCGCTACAGCTTGTTGATCGTGTCGCCGGCGCGCACCGTGCCAGGTGCCACGACCCGCGCATTGACGCCGCGGAGGCGCAGCTCGCGACCCGGAGACTTGTTCACGAACTTGAGCGCCTCGGTGCCGAAGCGGGCGCTGAACTTTGCACACCCGGTATGCGGCTCGGGCGTCACCTCGACGACGGCCTCGCCGACGCCGAGTTGTGTGCCGGCGGGAAGGTTGTCGATGCTGAGGTCGAGGTCGACGTAGAGCTGGTCGCCCGCGAGCGGCCAGCGGTCTCTGCTCCCCGTGATTACGTCGGCGGCGCGCGCGTTCATCAGAGTCAGCTGCGCATCGGGGTTGGCCGAGCCGTCCGGCATCCGGCTGCTGCCGCGTGAGAGCCACGCATCACCGACGAGACCGACTTCGAGATCGAGGGAGCACTCGTCGAGCACCTCGCGCTCATCCTCGGCGGGGCGGCGGACGATCAGCTCGACGGTTCCCTCGGCAGCTGGTGACTGCCGGATCTCGTCGAGTGCGGCTGTCAGCTCATCGGCGGTGCGGTGCAGCATGATGCGAAATCTACACGGACGCGTTAGAAGCGGGCGACGCTCCCCGTCGCCAAGGCGACGTGTCGAATAGCCCCTACGAGCGGCGGCCGCGTCACGGGAGTCAGAGGGCGCGCATCTGGTTGTTGCGCTTCTCGTGGGTCATCTCGGCCAGGCCGAGGGCTTCGAGCAGAGGCGGGAGGTAGACACCGAAGCGCCCGCGCAGCCCCTTCTTGAGCCCGTACCAGCCACCGATCGGGTTGTCGGCCGCCCGACCCCAGGCCTCGACGGTGCCCTCGGGCGCCTCCTTCTGCTCGTCCGCACCGCCGAGCAGCATCCAGTCACCGTGCGCCTTCAGCATCGCGTGCAGGTCGTCGATCGCGCTCAGGTGGTAGCGCAGCTGCGTCGAACCGACCTGGCAGACGAGCGCCGGCGGCTCGGCCGCCTCGTCGCGATACATCGTGTACGCCGAGCTCCCCGGGGGAGTCGTGAGCTGCCACGGATCGCCCCTCGTGCCAGCTCCCGCTGGGCCGACCATCGGTTTCCTCCTCTCCGTAGGATCTCCGGCACAACCTGGCGTGTCTCGTCGAGCTCGCTCGGTATCGGTCTGGTAACCACGCGAATCGCACTTGCGCCCACACACCCGTCCAGCTATTGTCCCCCCCTCAATCCCTTTCCGCGGCCCTTCAGGGCAGGTGTGGAGTATAAGCCACTCGTTCCAAGGAGGCGCCCGTGAATCCACCCGAGAGCCATGAGTCCACGATCTCGAGCGTCGCGATCGCCGATGCCGTCGTGCAGCTGATGCCTCAGCTAACGGCCGAGCTTGCCGAGCTCGTGGCCATCCCGTCCGTCTCGGCGGTCGACTTCCCCGAGGAGACGCGGCCCGAGATCCAGCGCGCGCACGATTTCGTCGCAGCGCTCTTTCGCGAGGTCGGCGTCGACGTCTCTGTGCTCGAGCTGCCGAACACGGCTCCGGTCGTGATCGGTGGGATCCCCGCTCCCGAAGGAGCTCCCACCGTCCTCCTCTACGGTCACTACGACGTCGTCCCCGCCGGAGACGAGGGAGAGTGGGAATCGCCGCCGTACGAGCTCACCGAGCGTGACGGTGCACTCTTCGGTCGAGGGTCGGCGGATACGAAGTCGAACATCATGGCCCACATCGGCGCGCTCCGGGTCTGGAACGGCCGACCTCCCGTCGGGATCAAGGTCGTGATCGAGGGCCAGGAGGAGGTCGGCGGCGGCGCCCTCAACGGATACCCCGCGACCAACCCCGAGCTCTTCCGGGCGGACGCGATGTTGATCGCGGACATGGGGAGCGTCCGTCCCGGCGTTCCCACGCTCACGATCGGTCTCCGGGGTATGGCCCAGACGACGATGGAAGTGTCGACGCTCGCGAGCCCCAAGCACAGCGGGCAGTACGGTGGCGCCGCGCCGGACGCCGTGGGCGTGCTCATCAAAGCGCTCGCGACGCTCCACGACGAGAACGGCGACGTTGCGGTAGAGGGCCTGCGGCGCGAACCCTGGACCGGGGCAGGCAGCTCCGAGGACGAGTTCAGGGAGCTCGCGGAGGTGATTCCGGGTCTGCCGCTCGTCGGGACAGGCGACCTGGGCTCCCGCGTCTGGTCGGGCCCCGCGATCACGGTCACGGGCATTGACATCTCGCCTGTCGACGACGCGCTGAACGCGGTCAACGCATATGCCCGAGCGACGATCAACACTCGTGTCCACCCGGCCCAGGACGCCGATGAGGCGCAGGCGGCCGTCGCCGCTCATCTCGAGGGAGTGCGGCCGTTCGGGATCGGGTTGACGCTTCAGTCTGGCGCCACCGGCAACGGGTTCTTCGCTGAGACGACGGGGCCTGCGTATCGCGCGGCCCAGGACTCGATGCGCGCAGCATGGGGTACCGACGCGTCGTATGCAGCGACCGGTGGCTCGATTCCGCTCGTGAACGCGCTCCAGCAGGCAGTGCCAGAGGCCGAGCTTCTCCTGCTCGGAGCGACCGACGGGTACGCCAACATCCATGGTCCTAACGAACGCGTGTTGATCGATGAGTTCGAGAAGGCCGTCGTCGTCGAGGCAGAGTTCCTGGGCCGATACGCCGCCGCGATCGCCGATCGGAAAGCGAGCGAGACGTCGTGAGCGAGCCGACAGCCGCCACAGCGCCCACTCCGCCAGCCCCCGGGATGATGGAGCGCATCCTCGGCGCGATCGAGCGTGGCGGCAACAAGATGCCGAGCCCGGCGATCCTGTTCGTCTGGCTCTGCGTCGGAGTGATCGTGCTCTCGGCGGTGCTCTCCTGGGCGGATATCAGCGTCACCTATGAGGTGGCGAAGCCACCGCCCGTCGCCGTCGAAGAGGTCGTTCAGGGCGGCTCCACGCAGCCCTCCGGTGGCCTTCCCGATGCGTCGGTGCAGGAGGGCGAGTACACGATCGTCGAGGAGACGGCAGCGATCCAGAGCCTGATCTCGGTGGACGGCGTCAGGTTCATGTTCACCTCCTTCGTTGCGAACTTCCGGAACTTCGCCGCCGTCGCGATCATCCTCGTGGTCATGATCGGCGTCGGACTGGCCGAGGCATCCGGGCTGATCGCATCCCTGATCCGTAAGCTCGTCGCAGCAACGTCGGCGGCGATGTTGACGCCGATCATCGTCTTCATCGGCGTCCTCTCGAGCGTCGCCTCCGATGCTGGATATCTGGTGCTGATACCTCTTGGGGCCGCTGCGTTCAAGAGCGTTGGCCGTAATCCGCTCGCAGGCATGGCAGCTGCATTCGCCGGCGTCGCCGCCGGCTTCGGCGTCAACTTCATGATCACCCCGCTCGACGGCGTGCTCACCGAGATCACCAACGATGCGATCGCGCTCGGGGATCCGACGCGCTCGATCGATCTGGCAGCCAACCTCTATTTCGGGATCGGCTCGACGCTCGTCGTCACGCTCGTCGCCACACTCGTCTCCGTGTTCATCGTCGAGCGCAGCCTCGGTGCGCACGATCCGGCGGGCGAGAGCGACGATACGTCACTGGACGCCGATCAAGACGTCGACGTGACGCCCGAGGCGGATGCCAAGGGACTGAAGTACGCGCTTCTCGCGACATCGGCGGCAATCGTGGCGATCACGCTCCTCACCGTGCTGCCCGGGGCACCGCTACGGGATC
>JANOFZ010000500.1:0-3147 GCA_031413935.1 Thermoleophilia bacterium
GACTTCGCTACTCCGATTGGCACACCGGTGGTTGCAGCATATGACGGAAAAATCTTCAAAGCAGGATGGCAAGATGAGAAAGATAAAAAAGTTGGCTTTGGGTTGCGCGTGTGGCAAACATCGGTCGTCGCTGGACAAAAACGGACCGGAGGTTCTTGGCGGTACCTCTCTCATTGTCCATCGCGGGGAGATCGTCGCGCTCGAGGGCTCGAATGGCAGCGGCAAGACGACGCTCGCCAAGATCGCCGCTGGGCTTCTCCACCCCGCGACCGGAACGGTGACGCGTGAGGGGCGCGCCACCTACCTCTCGCAGGATCCCGGCCGCTATCTCGTCCGCGAGACCGCCCTCGACGAGGTCGCGCTCGGCGTCGACGGGGACGAGGCTCTTGCCGCGGCCGCGCTCGAGCGGTTCGGGCTCTCGTTCGCGACCTGTCGACATCCCCGGGATCTCTCGAGTGGTGAGCGGGAGAGGCTCGGGATCGCCGCGATCTCGGTCTCCGAGCCGGACCTGCTCGTGCTCGACGAACCGACCCGGGGAATCGACCCCGACCGCAAGGCAGCGCTTTCGGAGTGGATCCTCGAGCAGGCCGAGAGCGGCCGCGGCGTCCTTGTGGCCACCCACGACCCGCTCCTTCCGGCGCACCGACGCGTCCGCCTCGGACAACCGTTGGAGGTTCCCGTTGCCCTCTAGACTCGCGCTCGTCGGCTTCGTCGGTCTGGGCCTCGCTGGGCTCCTGTGGGCCGTCGTCGATCCGGCGCACGGTGGTCTCGCGACCCTGCTCGCGGCCTTCGCGCTCGTCGCTGGAGGGTTCGCCTGGCTCGAGCAAGGCGGGGACACCGCCCGTGACCTCACGCTCGTGGCGACGCTGGCCGGTATCGCTGCGGCCGGTCGCATCCTCTTCGCCCCGATCCCGAGCGTGCAGCCGGTGACCGTGATCGTGGCGGCAGCCGGCGTCGCTCTCGGGCCGCGCCGTGGGTTCGCGGTCGGCGCGCTCGCGGCGATCGCCTCGAACATGTTCCTTGGTCAGGGAGCCCATACGCCCTGGCAAATGCTCGCCTGGGGCGGGTGTGGTGCGCTCGCCGGCGTCTTCAAGGTTGCCCTGCATCGCCGCTCCGCCTTCGCGTTCTTCTGCGCGATCCTCGGGATGGCGTTTGGGACGCTGATGGATCTCTGGCTCTGGTTTGCCTTCTATCCGCACACGTGGGCGGCGCTCGTCACGGTTCTCGCCGCGGGACTCGCGTTCAACATTGCGCATGCCCTCGGCAACTTCGTCCTGGCGCTCGCAGCCGGCCCCGAGTTGCGGCGTGTCCTCGACCGACATGCGCGCACGGTGCACACGGAGGCGGTGTGGGCATGAGATGGGCCCTCGTTGTCGTTGCGTCCGTCGTGCTTGCCGGCACAGCGGCCGGGGCGACAGGTCCGGCTGCAGGGTCGGCCGCTTTCCTCGTGAGCCGCCAGAGCGCGAACGGCGGCTTCGCGGAGCAGGGGCAGGCGCCGGATGTCTCGCTCACGGCGTGGGCGGCTCTCGGTCTCGTGGCGTCCGACAGCTCGGAGGTGGCCCGCTCCCGTGCGGGAGAGTTCCTTCGCACACGGTCGACCGACGGCGGTACCGACGGGGACGTGGCGCTACGCGTCATCGCGCTTGCCGCGCTCGGCGAACAGGTCGATGAGAGCCCCGTCGCGAGACTGAGGCAACACAGACCCGGGGCGCTCGTCAACGAGACGATCTGGACTGTCATCGCGCTCCGCGCCGTCGGGGAGCAGCCGCCGGCCGGGTTCGTCCGCGCGATCCTCTCCGCGCAGGCGAAGAGCGGTGCCTTTCCGTGGCTCCGTGGCGGCAAGCCCGACTCGAACGACACGGCGGCGGCGATTCAAGCGCTCCGCTCCGCCGGTGTCGGCTCGGGCGCCTCCTCGATTCGCCGGGCGGTGCTCGCGCTGCGTGGCTTCCAGAATCGCGACGGCGGCTTCTCGCTGACGAAGGGTCGAGAGTCCGATGCGCAGTCGACCGCGTGGGCGATCCAGGGACTGATCAGCGCTGGCGGGAAGCCGGGCAAGGCGCCGTTCCGTTTCCTCTCGCGCCTCCGACGCAGCGATGGGAGCTACCGCTACTCGGGCCGGTATGGCGCAACACCCGTCTGGGTGACGGCGCAGGTGATTCCGGCGCTCGCCGGTCGTCCGTTCCCGTTCCGCTGAGAACGCCGTATGCTCGGGCGATGAGGTCGACTGCCGACATCCTGGATGCGCACCCGGTGGAGGCACAGGTGTGCGGGCTCGTGCTCCACCAGTTCGGTGGCGTCTCCTCGTTCGCGGGGCCGATCTCCACCGTGCTCTGCCACGAGGACAACGTCGTGCTCAAGCGACATCTCGGCGAAGCTGGCGAGGGGCGCGTGCTCGTCGTCGACGGGGGCGGCTCGCTCCGCGTTGCACTCCTGGGCGAGATGGTGGCCAGCCTCGCGGTCGAGAACGGCTGGGCCGGTGTCGTCCTCAACGCGTGCGTGCGAGATGCCGCAGCGCTCCGCGAGCTCGACGTCGGAATCAAGGCGCTCGGCACGAACCCGCGGCCGAGCGGGAAGGCGGGAGCGGGGGAGGTCGACGTCGTGGTCGAGTTCGGCGGAGTCACGTTCCGGCCCGGCGCGATGCTGTACAGCGACGACGACGGCGTCGTCGCGCTCGACCAAGGTTGAGAACTCACGAACCGTCCAAACCGGACAAAGTGACCTCCGCCGAGGCCGCCGCTAGCATCGACGCATGAGCGTCGCGCCTCACGAAGACCTCCTCGCCGACCTCAATCCGGCCCAGCGCGAGGCCGTATTGCACGTCGACGGCCCGCTCCTCGTCATTGCCGGTGCGGGCTCCGGGAAGACACGCGTCCTCACCCACAGGGTCGCCCATCTGATCCGTGCGCACGGCGTGCGGCCGAACGAGATTCTCGCGATCACCTTCACGAACAAGGCGGCGGGGGAGATGCGCGAGCGGCTCGAGAAGATGCTCGGGAGGCAGGCGCGCGCCGCCTGGATTCTTACGTTCCACGCCGCGTGTGGGCGGATGCTGCGGCGTGACGCCGAGTGGCTCGGCTACCGCTCGACGTTCACGATCTACGACCAGGCAGACCAGGTGCGGGTCGTCAGAGCATGCCTCGAGGACCT
>JANOFZ010000501.1:0-7119 GCA_031413935.1 Thermoleophilia bacterium
ACTTCGCCACCCACCCGACGCATCCGCCGGTCTTCAACGATGAAACCGACCCCGAGGCCCGCCGGGACTACTTCGGCGCCGGCAAGGCCAGGCAGTCGATCGTCAGCGCGCTGGTGCAGGGTCCGGAAAGCGATTATGCCACGGGGGAGGAAATCGCCCGGACCTATTTCAGCCCGATCCTCCGCTCGCATCGCGTCACCATCGAACAGATGGCGATCCTGGAGCCGGCCATGTCCGAGACGTGCTCGGCGACATTCGTGGTCGCCATGCGCGGAAATCTCGTCGATCTTCTGGGCAGGCGCCCAGGAGGATAAATCCATGCCGCTCGCGGCTCCGACAGCTACGAGTACGGCGGTGAGGGCGATGGCTCCGATGAGCCCTCGTGACAAGCTCCACATGGGAGCTCCTTTCGGTCGATGACCCCGTCAGCGTCCGTCGTCGGGCTTGCAGGCGGCTCGCGGACGGCTCGACGGCGCTTGCAGAGCGCTTGCACTCGGCTCGAATGGGCTTTCATTGAGTGGGTTAAGGTGCTTTGCTACACACATGACGAGCGACGGTGTTGAGTTCCGGGTCCTCGGGCCACTCGAAGTTGCGAGTGGTGGCGAGCTTCTCGCACTCGGGGGAGCCAAGCAGCGGGCCGTGCTGGCCGTTCTCCTGCTCCGGGCAGGCGAGGTCGTACCGCTCGAGCGCCTGATCGACGAGGTCTGGGGCAGCGATCCACCGCCGTCAGCGGGCCACACGGTCGAGTCGTACGTCTCGAGGCTCCGACAGCTGCTCAACGGATCCGGGCCGATCATCTCGCGCCGCGGGTTGGGATACTCGATCGACCTTCATGGGGCGCCGTTGGACGCGCTTTCGTTCGCCGAGCTGCAGGAGAACGCGACACTGGCGTCTGCATTCGACGAGCCCGCGAACGTTCTCGAGTTGACCTCCGCCGCTCTCGCGATGTGGCGGGGGCCAGCACTCGCGGATATCGCCCTTGCGTCAGCTGGTCGCGCGGAGGCGGAGCGACTCGAAGAGCTGCGCCTCCGCACCTACGAGCTGCGCTTCGACGCCGAGCTCGCTCTCGGTCACCACGAGCGGGTCGTCGGGGAGCTGCAGGCACTCGTCGCGCAGAACCCGTATCGCGAGCGCTTCGTCGCGCAGTTCATGCTCGCCCTCTATCGGTCGGGACGGCACGCGGAGGCGCTCGACGCCTACGAGAGGACACGGCGGAGGCTCGACGACGACCTCGGGCTCCAGCCGAGCGCAGAGCTCCAGCAGCTGTCGGGTCAGATCGTCCGGCAGGATCCCCTGCTCAGGCGGCCGACGCCGAGTGCGCCGGTCGCGACGCGCCCATCCGTCCCGAGGGCGAAGCGACGACCGGCGGTGCTCGTTGCGGCCGCGGTGGCCGTCGGAGCCTCGCTCGTTCTGGCGGCAAGCGGCGGGGCGGTGACCCCTGACAGGGCGGTGCCGGACGCGCACCGGTTGGCCCTCGTCTTACCCGAGTCCGTGACGGATGGAGTTGCGGCGCGCAGGCTCGAGATCGCCGTCGAGACCCAGGCGTTTCTCAACGATCTCGAGACGCACGTCGTGCGCGTCGATCCCCGCGCGCCGCAAGAAGGCACGGCGAGCCTCGTCGCGCTGCTGCGCAACGAGGGAGTGGGGCTCGTCGTTGCGCTCGGCCACGGAGCTGATGCTCAGGCGGTGGCGAAGGTCGTTCGTGGCGAGCCCGAGACGCGGTTTCTCTTCTTCGACGCGTCTCTGAGCAATCTGTCGCTCGACGGTGTACCGAACGCAGCGGCTATCCGATTCGCCGAGGCCGACGCCCTCCTGCTCGCCGGCTACGCCAGCGGGCTGATGCCGACGATGGACGGGTCGGCGCGCCGCATCGACCGTGTCTCCATCGTCGCCGCAGAGCCTGACGTCAGGACTGCGAGGCTCGTGGCGGGATTCACCAGGGGGCTGCGTGAGACGAGCCCGAACGCGACCGTCTCCGTCGACTACTCGCACTCGCTCGACGATCCGACGGCCTGCGAGCACCACGCGAACAGGCGGATCGACCAGGGTGCCGACGTCGTGGTCGCGCTCTCGGGCCGTTGCGGCCTCGGCGCAGTCGAGGTGGCGAAGTACAGGCGCGTGTGGGCGATCGGCGCCGAGGAGGATGGCATTCAGATGGTGGAGGGTGGGCCAGCCTCACCGCACGTCCTCATGGCCCCGAACAAGGACTGGTCTGCGGCCGCCGGATTTGCCGCCAGGAGCCTCGTCGAAGCGTCACTGCCCATGGGGCTGGACACGGTGCTCGGGATCGAGGATGACTACGCCATCGGGCCTGGTATGGGAGATGCGGTTCCCGAGGCGATTGCATCGCTCGTGATTGATCGGTGCAGCAAGCTCCGCCGAACCAGGCACCGGGACATCTGAGTCAGCGCTCGTGCGCTGCTCCGTTCGGATTGAATGCACCTCCTGCGACAGCTTTCGAACCCTGCCGAAGACCAGGCGCGCCACGTCAACGACTGAAGTGGGGGTCGAGCCCAATTGGGTGGACCCGGCGCGCGCTGCGGACGTTTGTCATGATCCGAGGCCACGTCAATCGCTCTGCAGGAGGACCACCATGTTCACGCCGATCGCCGGCCGCTCCGTCCTCGTGACTGGAGGCACCAAGGGAATCGGTAAGGGCATTGCTCGCGTGTTCGCGAGGGCGGGCGCGAACGTCGTCGTTTCCGGCAGAGACGCAAGCGCCGGTGAGGCGGCGGAGGGCGAGGCCACCGGGCTGTCCGGCTCGATCTCGTTCATACCCGGAGACGTTGGGCTCGCATCTGACTGCGAACGGGTCGTCTCCGAGACCGTCACCCGGTTAGGGGGCGTGGATGTCCTCTGTGCGAACGCCGGGGTCTACCCGACCGCGCGGATCGAAGACATGACCGAGGCGGACATCGACGCGATCTTTGCGACGAACGTGAAGGGCTCCATCCTGATGGTGCGCGCCTGCACGCCGGCGCTGGAGCGCTCCGGCCGCGGTCGCATCATTCTCACCTCGTCGATCACCGGGCCGATCACCGGCGCCCCCGGCTGGTCGCACTACGGTGCGACCAAGGCGGCGCAACTCGGATTCATGCGCACGGCCGCGATCGAGCTGTCGCCGAAGGGGATCACAGTGAACGCGGTACTTCCCGGCAGCATCGAGACAGAGGGGCTCGCGGAGCTCGGCGACGAGACCCTCGCCCAGATGACCGCCTCGATCCCGGCCGGCCGTCTCGGCAGCGCCGAGGACGTGGGTAATGCGTGTCTCTTCCTGGCCACAGAGGAAGCGGCGTACATCACCGGGCAGACGATCGTGGTCGACGGTGGCCAGGTTCTGCCCGAGTCGCTCGCGGCGCTCGAGGTGATGTGAGCCGACCGGCAAGCCATCCGAGCCCTCCACATGATCGCCATCTGCTGACGCCACCACTGCCACCGCAGAAGGCGGCCACTGGCGGGTTTGGACGAAGGCGTACCGGGAAATCCGGGTCGACCGGCGTCGTTCGCCCGTCGATCGCGGGTGGGCGGGTTTGAATGCGATGCGTCGGCTCGCCGGATTACCCCTGGAAAAACAGAGGAATGCCCCCAACGGGATTCGAACCCGTGTAGCCACCTTGAAAGGGTGGTGACCTAGGCCGCTAGTCGATGGGGGCGGCGGGACGATCGTACCTGTACAAGCCATTTTCCACCCCTTGGTCACCTGGAACTGAAGCCCTGTGCCGCCGGGACGCGCTGCGCGGCGCGCTGCTTCGTCCTCGGGCGTCCCGATACGTCCCCCGTATCAGCAGGCTCCCTGCGTCCTCGCATCCCACCCGTGCATTGGCCAGCCACCACACAGCGTCGCGGCTCGGCTCACGAGGGAGTTCGTTCCTGCCGCGGCGCGAGACGTTCCTCGTGGCGCTCGGCGCTAATCTTGCGGTCGGATGTCTGCCGACGACTCAGGGCTCCGGCCGGCGCAGCTCGGGTCTGACTTTGGCCTCGCGCGCCTGACCCTCCACTGGCAGGCAGCGTTCGATGCGGCCGATACGGCGCTGCGTGCGGCCACGCCAGACCTTCCTGCCGACGAGCTCGGGCGCCGGCGTCAGGCCCTTCTTGCGGAGGAGGCGAGCACGCTCGGTTTGCTCAGGAGCTTCGCCAGGGAGCACTTCGTGACACCGCTGCCGCATCTCTACTTTGGCCCGATCAGCCCGCCCATGCTCGGTCTGCCGTCGTCACTGGAATCGTGCGTCTTCGAACTCGACGGCGTGCTCGCCAACAGCATCGCCGCGCATCGTGCAGCCTGGGCCGAAACGTTCGATGGCTTTCTCCTCCGTCGCTCCTCGCTCACGAGCCACGAGGTCATACCATTCGACCCCTACGGCGACTACGAGGCATGCATCGAAGGCCGACCGCGCCTCGAAGGGGTGCGAGTGCTCCTCGGCAGCCGGGGAATCAGCCTGCCGGTTGGCGACGAATCAGACCCTCCCGAAGCCGAGACTATCCACGGACTCGCGAACCACAAGCAAGCTGCGCTCCAGGCGATTCTGGCTCGTCGGCGCGTCGCGGCGTTCGCAGGGTCGCGTCAGTATCTGGCCGCCGCCCGGCACGCTGGCCTCCGTCGCGCCGTTGTCTCCGTGAGCGAAAACACAACGGCCATGCTCGATCTCTCCGGGCTCGCAGTGCTCCTCGATGTCGTCGTCGACGGCGAGACGATACGAGCCGAGGGGTTGAGGATCCGCCCCGAGCCGGACACGTTTCTCGCCGCCGCGCGGCGTCTCGGCGTAGAGCCCGAGCGAGCTGCGGTCTTCGTCCACGACCTCGTGGGCGTCAGCGCTGCCCGCGCGGGCGGGTTCGGCTACATCATCGGGGTCGAGCGAAGCGGGCAGGAGGTGGCAATGGTCGAGCGCGGCGCCGATCGCGTCGTGAGGGATCTCGGCGAGCTGATGGGGCGCGGGCTCACGGGCTGAGCCGAAGGAACCGGCCCGGCAACCGTCATCCTCGACCGCTACGCTGCAGCCACACGAGGACGAGACTTCGGTGGCGCCCTCTGCGCTCTCCCTATCCGTTCGCAGAGGGAGGCGACGATGGCGGAAGCCGGACCGAAGCTTGCGTTCGACAACGGTGGGGCGTTCATCCGGGACACGCGCAGGGAGGTCGAGGCGTACCTCGCACGCGGCAGCACCCGCGTCAAGGGAGCGGTTCTCCTGTACGTCAAGGCGCCGATCGCGCTCGCTCTCACCGCCGTGTCGTGGTCGGTGCTGATCTTCGTCAAACCCGGTCTCATCGTCGGATTGCTGTGCCTCGTAGGGCTCGTGCTCGGAGCCATGTTGACCGCCTTCTGCGTGCAACACGATGCGAACCACGGCTCCTACTTCAAGCAGCGTCGCTGGAACCACCTCGTCGGCTGGTCGACCGACTCGCTGCTCGGCTTTTCGAGTTACGCCTGGCGGGTAAAGCACAACGTTGCCCATCACACGTACACCAACGTTGACGGCTACGACGACGACGCAACGCAGGTGCCGCTCGCTCGCTTCACCCCATCCCAGCCTGCGAGGCCGTGGTACCGGTTCCAGCAGTACTACATCTGGCCGATGTACACGCTCATGGGACTGCGCTGGCAGACTGTCGGCGACCTCCACGCTTTTCGGCGGGGATCTGTCGGCGAAAGCGCTCTACGTCGTCCGCGTGGCTGGACGCTCTTCGGTGTTGTCGCGGGCAAGGCGTTCTTCATCACCTGGGCCCTCGTTATTCCAATGCTCGCGTACCCGTGGTGGGGAGTTCTCGGCGCCTACGTCTTCTTCACGATGATCACGAGCCTGATCATGGCGACGACGTTCCAGCTCGCGCACTGCGTCGAGGAGGCGTCGTTCGTCTCCGCGGACGAGCTTCGCGCTGAGCGCCGGATCTGGGCTGTGCACGAGGTCGAGACGACCGTTGATTTCTGCCCTCGCAATCCGGTGCTGACGTGGATGCTCGGCGGGCTCAACTTCCAGATCGAGCACCACCTGTTCCCGAAGGTGCCGCACACCCACTATCCGAAGATCGCCGAGATCGTCCGGCGCAACTGTCTCAAGCACGATGTTCGCTACTCGTTCAACCCCTCGCTCGGGCGTGCCTTGCGGTCACACTTTCTCCACCTGCGGGAGATGGGCCGACTGGGGCTGCCTCCCGAGATCGAGATGGGGTAGCGGGCGCGGGCGGGACAGCTTTCGGGGGGGGGGACGGGATCTGGGGGGCCGCGGGGGCCGCGGGCGGGACAGGTCCCGCCCCTACGAGTGCGGCATCTCGCGACGTTGCGCCTGCTTGCTCCTGAGGCCGCGGCGGCTGTGACCGCTCCCGGGCACGGCATGCGCCTCGCCCTACCGGGTTTCCGGTGGAACATCCGGAGAGGGCGCATTAGGATCTGCTGATGGATTCGGCGACAGTCAGCGCGATTGCCTATTCCCCTGTGAAGGGCTTCGCGCTCACCTTTCACGACGAGGTCGAGCTCGAGCTGACGGGCGTGCGTGACAACCGGCGTTTCCACCTCATCGCTGACGAAGGCAGGCTCGTCAGCGGCAATGTGGCAGGCTCCCTCGTTCAGGTCGTCGCGACCAGCAACCTCGACGGCACGTCGCTCACGGTGCGCTTTCCGGACGGGAGGGTGATCGAGGAGGACGTTGCGCTCGGTGCCACCGTCGAGACGAACTTCTGGGGCAGGCCCGCCAACGGTCGACTCGTCAAAGGCGAATTCTCGGCCGCGCTCTCAGATTTCGTGGCCCGGTCGGTCAGGCTCGTGCGGTCGGAGGAGCCGGGCGCCGGGTGCGATCGCGGCAGCGAAGGCAGTGTCTCCATCGTCTCGACCGGCACCCTCGAACGGCTCGCGCGTGAGGCCGGAGTCGAGCGGGTCGACGGCCGGCGCTTCCGAATGCTCTTCACGATCACTGGCGCCGCCGAGCACGAGGAGGACGACTGGCTCGGCCGCTCCCTTGCAATCGGTGGCGCTGTTGTCAGGCTGCAGGAGGTCGTCGGGAGGTGTGTCGTGACCACGCAGGATCCCAACACGGGCGTGCCCGACCTCGACACGCTCCGCATCCTCGCGCGCTACCGGCCGCCCGACAGCGGAGAGCCGCTGCCGATCGGCGTCTGGGGGGCCGTCGA
>JANOFZ010000502.1:0-3428 GCA_031413935.1 Thermoleophilia bacterium
CCTGGAGCGCACCCACGCGCATCGGGCGAATGCCCTATTCCGTCTGGGCGCCCTACCCGGTGTGCACGAGGTCGTGCTGGAAGGCCCACAGCGTCGCCGCCGCGCGGCTGCGAACGCCGGCCTTCTGGTAGACGTGCTGCACGTGGTGCCCGGCCGTCTTTGGCGAGATGCCGAGCGCCTCCGCGATCTCCTGGGTCGACGCGCCCCGAGAGAGGATGAGGAGCACCTCGAGCTCGCGCTCGGTGAGCCCAGCGGGCAGCCGCCGGGGCCGCTGCCGCACGCGGTGGCCGGCGGCGGCGAGCACGGCGTCGACGGCCTCCGGGTCGAGCCGTCCCTCGTCGGCCTCCTGCATCAGCTCGGCCTCGGCTGCGGCCTCGCCGAGCGCCGGCCGGTACGGCCGCGCCTCGCGCATGGCGCTATAGCTGTCGGCGGCGGCGAGGATGCGGGCCATCTCGTCGAGCGCCGGCCCGCGTGTGCCGCGGTGGTAGCCAGACCCGTCCAGCCGTTCGTGGTGCGAGCCCGCCAGGAGCCCGATCCCGGCTAGCGTCGGCGACTGGGCGAAGGCGCGCTCCGAGAAGTGGGGATGCAGCCGCACCCGCTCCCATTCCCCAAACCCGAGCGGCCCGGGCTTCTCCCAGATCGCGTTCGACACACCGATGCGGCCGAGATCGTGCGCGAGCGCTGCGCGCCGCAGGAGCGTCACCGATGCCGCCGGGAGCCCCAGCCGCCAGGCTGCGGCCTCGGCGAGGTCGGCGACCCCAGTCGAGTGCTCGCGCAGCCACGGTGACTTGAGGCCGGTGAGGGCGGCGATCGCCGTGAACGCGGCATCGACTCTCTCACCTGCGATCCAGACCTTCGGGAAAGGCTCGCTCTCCATTGCCTGCTCCCACACCCGCGTCTCGTCCAGCTCGGCGAGGAGCTCGTCGAAGCTCCCGAGGGCGAGCTGGGCGAGCCGGGGCTCGTACGCGGCACCCGCTCGACGCTCGACGACGGCCCGTGCCTCGTCCGGGCCTGAGGCGGAAAGGAAGAGGGAGATGTCCCGCGCGACGTGCAGCAGCCGGATCGGCAGGGGGATCCCGTCGCCGCTTGCGTCCGGGAAGCCGCGTCCGTCCCAGCGGGTGAAGACGAACTCGAGCGCCGCCTCGACGGTCGAGCCGAGCTCGAGCCACCCTGCGAATCGCTGCGCCACCTCGCACATCGTCGCGAACGCCTCACGGGCTCTCGGGCCTGCGTTGGCGATCGCCTCCGCGACGAGCGCCTCGCGCACCTCCGGAGGGCGGCCCGCCCCGATGTTCGCCCGGTAGAACGCGAGCACCTCGGCGGGGTTGGTCGTGTCAATGAGGAAGAACGCTGCTCGGTGCGTGATGTCGTCGTCATACACCTGGATCGCCTCGTGCCCGTTGGACGTGCAGCCGGAGGCGTGGAGGAGCGCGACGTAGTAGGTGTCGACGAGCTCCTGCGGCGACGCTCCGGCTAGCTCGCCGAGACGGACTGCGAGCACTGCGGTGCGCAGCGCGTGCTCGAGCGGCTGCCCGGTGCCGAGATCGGTCGCGAGCGAGAGCGCGCCAACGATCTCCGCTGCGCGAATCGGATCCTCGACGGAAGGCGGTGCCGCACCTGCTCCGGAGTCGGCTAGCGTCACGTCGCGATTCTACGCCCGGGTCGGCGTACCAGCCGGACTGTCGGTCTGTCGGTCTGTCGGCAGGCGGCTACCGCCGCCGAAGGGGAACGGCGATCGGTCCGACCGCGCGATCGGGCCGCCCTGGACGTGTCACTTTTGGAAAAGGTGACATTTTACGATAAATGTGTCACACTTTGTCAATGAACCCCGTTCCCGTCCATGTTGGCGCCAAGGGTCGCGTCGTGCTTCCGGCGCCCATCCGTCGCGCGCTTGGTCTCGAGGAGGGCGCCGAGTTGCTCGCTCGGATCGAGGGGAATGCCGTCGTTCTCGAGCCTCGCAGCGCCGCGATCGGTCGACTTCAGGCTCTCGTCCGCTCGTCGGTTCCAGCGAACGCGTCCCTCGTCGATGAGCTTCTCAACGAGCGGAGGGCGGCGGCGCTCCGCGAGCGGGGCACGTGACCGAACATCCCACACGGGTCATCGACGCCTCCGCGCTCCTCGCGCTGCTCAATCAGGAACCGGGGGCTGAGACGGTCGAGGAGCATCTCGATGCCGCGGCGATCTCGGCGGTCAACTGGTGCGAGGCGTACGGGAAGCTCCGGCAGGCTGGAGTTGGAGGCGACGCGCTCGTCGACGGGTTCGCGGAAACAGGGATCGAGATTCGCCCCTTCGACGCGGAGGACGCGCGGCTCGCGGGCGAACTGGTCGGCCTCACCCGGAAGGCGGGGCTTTCGCTTGCCGACAGGGCATGCCTCGCACTGGCAGGGCGCCTCGGCGTTCCGGCGGTGACTGCCGACCGAACATGGTTGTCCCTCGACATCGGTGTCGAGGTGATCGGGATCCGGTAGCTCGAGAGAGCGGTAGCTCGAGAGAGCGGTCAACCTCGCGCTCTACGCGAGTGATCCTCGGGTGGCGAGAGAGGCGCAGGTCGCCCGGCTCCCTCGTTGGTCTCCGCCGATCGCGCCTTCGCCGGCGTTGGCGGGCTCGCGTTCGCCGATCTCGATGGCCTCGACATCAAGCGCCTGCACACCGCCTGAACTTGCTCGTGGCCGTCTGGGCCTGCGACGATTCACGAGGCTCCGTCCTCATGCCGATACATAGTGGTCTTCGGTTGAACGGGTGCTGGCAGCGTCTCCAGGGAGGCTGATTGATGACATCGGGTGAGGTTCTTCGCCATTCCGTGAGCATCGACGAGCAGGAGGTCTTCTGCTTGATCCACAAGCCCGTCGCGCTGCTCGAGCTGCAGCCGAGCAACTTCACCGGCCGCGTCGCTTCGTGGGCTGAACATGCGGAGCGTCGCTATGGCGACTCCATCAACCCCGTCATGACCTACATCGAAAGCGGTCCTCATCGGGTTTCGTGGGTCTACCACGAAGGTGAGGACTGGCGATCGGGCGAGCGATTCTGCACCTACCACATCATTTGCGACTGCATCGCCGGTGTCGAGGGAAACTCGCCGCAGGAATCCGTCGACTACATCCTGGGCTGCGGAGCCGTCCTCCACGCTCTTCAGCGGCGGGCGGCCTTCGTCGACCACAAGTATCGAACCTGCGAGATCCTGGCTGCCCTGAGAGACCCCGATACCGGCGACTTCGAGCAGTCCAACGCCTTTCACAAGTTCGCCGTCAAGACGATCGCCGCGATCCTCGAGCTCGACGCGAGGCATCCGAAGGAATGGCCGGGCAACGTGATCAACGGCGAACACCGCGTCAGCGTGCTCGCGACCCTCTTCCAGCTACACCCGGAGGTCGTGAAATGGTACGGCCGCTTGATGGAGGAGAGCGGCGTGATCGAAGACTTCGACGGGG
>JANOFZ010000503.1:0-3568 GCA_031413935.1 Thermoleophilia bacterium
GCCAGCTGTCGTCGTCCTCGCGCTCGTCTCGCTGCAGTACTTCACGGCCGACGAGCTCGGTGGCTCGTCGTACCTCGCGGCGTTCGTGATGGGTCTCGTCGTCTGCAACGCCGAGCTCTTCGGCATCGCGCAAAACGTCGAACACACGCACCTGCTCGAATCGTCAATGGGCCAGGTCTCGGAAGTCGCGGTGCTCGCGGTGTTCGTAACGCTCGGGATCAACCTCCCGTTCGCTGCTCTGCAGGAGTACTTCTGGGGCGGGCTGGTTGTGATGTTCGTCTTCATCTTCATCGCCCGACCGGTGACCGTGCTCGCCTGCCTCCTGCCAGACCGACGCGGCAAGTGGACGTGGCAGGAGCTCGTCTTCCTCTCGTGGTGTCGCGAGACGGGAGTCGTTCCGGCGGCGATCGCGAGCCTGCTGCTCGCCGATCAGGTCGAAGGCGCAGACATCGCGGTCGCACTCGTCGCGATGGCGATCGTCGTGACGCTCCTCCTGCAGGCGACCACCGCCGGCGCGCTCGCTCGTCGCCTTGGCCTCACCGAGAGCACCGACGCAGGCCGATCAGGCCCAGAGATCCACCCAGCGAGCGAATAGCGTCCGTCCGTCTGCCTGCATCTCGGCCATCGAGGCCCGGAACTCTGCCAGCAGCCGATCGAGCCCGCCCGCGCCGAGCACCTCGTCGGCCGAGGAGATATATGCAGGAACTCTGGCCCACTCGTCTGCCATCGCCTCGTCGACCTCGACGTGGAACTGCACGCCGTAGGCGACATCGCCGACACGAAACGCCTGATTCGGGTACGCCGGAGACGTCGCGAGCAGCGTCGCGCCCTCCGGAAGATCGAACGTGTCCTGGTGCCACTGCAACGTCGGGCGCGGCCAGGCGAGACCCGCGAAGACGGGATCGACGAGCGCCTCGGGTGTCACGTGGACGGGGAGGATGCCGACCTCCGGCAGCGGACCACGCACGACCTTCGCGCCGAGGGAGGAGGCGAGGAGCTGCACGCCGAGGCAGGAGCCCCAGAACGGCGTCCCACCGCGCACGGCCTCTGCAATCAGCGCCTTCTCGGCGACGAGCCACGGATGCTCGTCCTCGTCGTTGACGCTCATCGGCCCACCCATCGCGACGATCGCGTCGATACCCGCGAGGCTCGTCGGTAGCGGCTCGCCCTCGTCGAGCTCGACGCGCAGCAGCGTTGCGCCGCGCTCGTCGAGGACGTCCTCGAAGACGCCGGGGGGCTCGCAGGCGATGTGCTGGAGAACGAGGACGTTCACGAGGGCTCGACGATACCGGACGCAGGCGGTTCGGCGAGGCTGCCGGCGGAGAGCTCCAACTCGAGCTCGTCCAGCGCCGAGCGGAGCAGTGCGATGCGCTCGACAACGGGTGCGGACGCGTCGAGGTCGACGACCGGACCGGCCCTTTCGGGATGCGCGTCCTGCACCGACCTGCGTCGCTCGGACTCGCGCGCTTCCTCCATCGAGTTGAGCACGATCCCGATCAGGACGTTGAGGACGACGAAGGCCGCGATCAGGATGAAGCTGACGAAGTAGATCCACGACCAGGGGTGAACGTCCATCCCCTCGTACATGTAATTCGGGAAGTTCTCGAGCGTGAGCATCACGAACAGGGTCAACATTGCGCGTCCGATGTTGCCCCAGTGCTCCGGGATCGTATCGGCGAACATCAGCCAACCGATCATCCCGTAGACGAACAGAATCGCGGCCGTGATGCCGGCGACGGAGAGGAGCGGCGGCACGGAGCGCCAGACGCCGAGAAGCAAGACGCGAACGTCGGGAAGCAGCCGCACGACGCGCAACAGCCGGGCAAGACGGGCCATCCGCAGCAACGTCGCGTTCTCGCGCACGCCCGGAATGAAGACGGAGCCGATCACGATGAAATCGAAGATGTTCCAGCCGCTTCGGAAGAAGTTCCACGGCTGTCGGCCGTAGGACAGGATGCGAAGCGAGAGCTCGACGACGAAGACCACGAAGCAGAGGTCGTTGATCAGGTGGAGCTGCGAGCCGAAGCGATCGTCGATCGTCTCGTAGGTTCCGAGCGCGAGGACGAAAGCGTTGAGCAGGATCACGCCGACAATGAACGCCGTGAAGCCCGAGGAGTCGACGAAGCCGGCGAGTCGGTTCCGGTGGACGACGGTCATCTCCGTATGAATACCGATTCGCGCGGGTACGAGCGGAGATAGCAGCGGCTTGCGCAACGCGCACCATCCTCCCTCGGATGGGTGATCCCTCGGGGCGCGGGCCTGAGCGACGGCTCCGAGGCCTATGATGTGAAATCGCCCCCTTCGACTGGAGGTCTACCGTGCGCCGCCTCGTCTTCCTCGCCGCTATCGCCGCTACGGCTCTCGTTGCTGCCGCCTCCGCATCAGCCCGATCACAGGTCAACTGCAGTACCGCGATGACGATCAGCGGAAACCAACTCATTGTCATCGGCACCGGCGTCAACTGCGCGACGTCGAAGTCCATCGTCCGCGGGGTGTTCAACGCGCCGTCGATTGGAACGCAGAGGATCGGGGGTCTGCGCCTCACCAAGCTCCGCTCTCCGCGTGCAGGCTGGAAGTGCATCACTCAGACACCGATCCGCGCCAAGGGTGCCGGGTGCTCGAAGACGGGGACGAATCTCAGGGTGATCTACGTCAACACCTCCGGCTGAGCGGCTGCGGCCGGTCACGTTCCTCCTTCAGGAACTCGCGAAGCGAGCAGAAAGAGAGCGCGTGTCTACGCCAGCGTATCCAGGATCGTCGAAATGTCGTTTTCCGTCGTGCGCGGGTTGACGATGGCGAACCGCGTGATCGTCTCGTCGTCGTGCGTCGACGGCGTTACGAAGGCGAAGTTGGCCTGTCGAAGCCGCTCGGACCAGTCGTAGTACTGGGTGGGCGTCCAGCCGATCCGACGGAAGACGACGACCGAGAGATCAGGCCTGCGGAGCAGTTCGACGTAGGCGCGGCTCGTGATCTCGGCGGCCGCGAAGCGCGCGACGGTCAGCGTATATTCAACTGCCTCCGTGTAGGCGTCGGTGCCGTGTGCTGCGAGTGAGAACCAGAACGGGAGCCCGCGGGCACGGCGGGTGAGGTTGACTGCGTAGTCGGATGGGTTCCACTCGTCGCCGCCCTGGAGCGGCTCGAGGTACCCGGCGGTCTGCGTGTGGGCGGCTCGGGCGAGCTCGGGCTCGCGGTAGATGAGCGCACAGCAGTCGTAGGGAGCGAAGAACCATTTGTGCGGGTCGACGATGAATGAGTCCGCTTGCTCGATTCCGTCGAAGAGGCGCCGCACGCTCGGAGCGGCGAGCGCAGCACCGCCGTAGGCACCGTCGACATGGAACCAGAGGCCGTGCTCGGTGCAGACGTCAGCCACCTCGTCGAGGCGGTCGACGGTGCCGAAGTTCGTCGACCCGGACGTTGCGACGACGGCGAAGACGCCGTCCCCATCGCGCTCCAGAGCCTCACGAAGAGCATCGCCTCGGAGTCGTCCCTCCGCATCGGGCTCGATCTCGAGCACGTCCACGTCCATCACCCGGGCGGCCATCTTCACCGACGAGTGCGCCTGCGAGGT
>JANOFZ010000504.1:0-5446 GCA_031413935.1 Thermoleophilia bacterium
GTCCTCGAGGAGCGTGGAGGCAAGCTCGAACTGCATCCACTAGCCGCGGCGTTCCTGGAGCAACGTGCCCGGAGGGAAGGCACGGCGGGTGTTGTGCATGCTGTTGAGGGTTGCCTCGGTGTCTACCGACGACGGCTCGAATGGGATGCGGCATTTGAGCTGGTCTGTAGATACGGGAGCGACGCTGATTTGGACGCTCTCTTCGCAGACGCGCTCGATTCGTTACTGAACGGGGCTCGCCTCGCGACCATTCAGACCTGGATCGACCGCGCTGAGATCAGACGGCTCTCGTCTCCCACAATTGAGGTTGCGAAGGCTGAACTCGCTCTTCGGGGTGGTCGGCACATGAGTGCTCAGGCATTCGCCGAGGGCGCGATGGCGGTCGCCTCGGGTCATTCCTCGGAGGAATACCGCGCGGCGATGGTGGCTGGGAGAGCTGCTCACGCGGGGTCCCGCGAAGAACTTGCGCTTGGGTTCTACCGCGCAGCGGCGAATGCTGCGTGCACGCCGCTTGAGGTGAGAGATGCGCTCTGGGGCCAGCTGATGTGCGCTAGCGCCCTGGAACTCGCCGAGGCCTACACGCTGCTGGAGCTTCTCGAGTCTGCGGTCGTCCACTCGGATCCGTACGAGCTCGTGAGAATGGCGGACAAGAAGCTCGGAATGGACTTCCGCTTCGGTGCGATCCGACACCTCGGTGAAGCCCGCCGAGTCTCTGAGCTTGTGGGGCATGTCGCAGATCCATTTGTTCGTTGCTCGTTCAGATGCGCGTTCTCGTGCGCGCTCAACCTCAGCTCGCTCTATGAACAGGGTCGCGCGGAAGCTGCACTCCTACTTGAGGATGCCAGCGAGTTTCAGATTGACCCTGCGCTTCCATACGCCCACCTAATGCTTGCCGCTGGCCTTGCTGGCCTGGGGTGCTACACAGATGCTCACGCTGCGCTCGACACTGCCGTTCGGGAATCGAGGAGATGCCACGACGAGTTTGGAATCCAGAGCGTCTACGCTAGCCGCGTTCGGTTGTTGGTTCAGGAGGGTCGATCACTAGAAGCCTGCACCATCGAGCCGCCAGATCTTGAAGTCTCTCTCAACGCCATGAGAGGTGAGGTCATGGCATCACGCGGCCTAGCCCTTGCCTCGGTGGGGCGCCTTGAAGAGGCCCGATTGCTAGGCAACGAGGCCCTTCAAACGACCGGCGGAGTAGAGGCACGAGTATTGGCGGCTGCAATCGAGGCGGTCTGTGCAGTTCTCGGCCGCACGTCAGGGATGTTGGATGCGATTGAGCTCATGGTCGCAACGGCGTTCGACGCTGGGGCCGTTGATCTTGTAGTGGTGGCGTACCGTGGAAACCCGGATCTTCTGGTGGCCCTGCTCTCATCGGTCATTGCGCGCGACCGGACATTGCATATCGTGACCCGAGCTGGAGACGAGGGCTTGGTCGGCGCGCTTGGATCTGAAACGGTTTCGGCTACCGAGCCCATCAAGACGCTGTCGCGTCGTGAGCGCGAGGTCTACGAACTCGTGTGCGAGGGCTTATCAAACGGCGAAATAGCAAGGCGTCTCTTCATCAGCGAGGCAACCGTCAAAGTGCACGTGCATCATGTGTTCGACAAGGTGGGTGTCCGTTCGCGGACAGCATTGGCGATGAACGCCGCTCGGGATCGGTGGCGTCAGGCCGCGTTTTCGGCCCGCGACGGAGCTGGGGCCGGCACCTCAGTCAGCCTGCCTTCAGCCACTCGTCCGGCGTCCTCCGAGTAGTTCGGCTCGAAATCGGATCGTTTGGCAGTGCGATACTCCTCAGTCGCTCCGGCGAGAATTGCTTCGAAGGCTGCGACGGCGGACGTGTCAAATTGACTTTCAACGGCCTGAGCTAACCTCAGTCGTGCAACTCGACTTGGCATTGCATCCCTGTACGCTCGATTAGATGTCATGGCGTTATACGCGTCTGCCACCGCGATGATCTTGGAAAGCTGAGGGATTGCATCCTCATGGAGCTTGTCCGGGTAGCCCTCCCCGTCCACTCGTTCGTGATGATGACGTACGACAAGTGCTACGTCGGCGTAGAGGTCGACCTTATTGAGAATGCTCTCTCCGATCGCCGGATGCTCCTGCATTTGCCGACGCTCTTCCAGCGTGAGAGGGCCGTCCCTCAGTAGGAGGCTCGCTGGCAGTCCGACTTTCCCGATGTCGTGGACGAGGCCGCAGAGATATGTGCGCTCTTGGACGTCGGCGGAAAGCCCCATCCTCTGCGCGATATCGCGCGCATAGATCGCGACGGCTTTTGAGTGTCCCGCCGTGTACTGGTCGCTCTTCTCAAGGGTCGCCACGAGAGCCTCCGCGAACGACATGTTCGCCCGCTTGAGGTCGAGCGCCAGTTGGCGCTGCTGCTGATACATGCCGTAGAGGCGTTGGGCGGCCAGCGCTGGTATGAAGAAGAGCGGCAGCGTCCATGGGGAGACGTTGGTGTAGGCAAGGGTCAATACAGCGACCGTGGGCGCGTAGAGAGGAACGGAGGTCAGAATTAGCGGGCTGAGCGTGCGGAGAAGGCCCACGATGCTTCGACCGCGGATTCGCGCGGTAACAGCGGCGAACAGCATGTCCAGGCCCTCGGCGGTAAGTGCGGCTGCAAGCGCTGCGATCAGCAAGGTGCCGAACGTATCCGACGAGATATCGATGAACTGCTGCGCCACGAGACCCGCGGCGGCACCGGTGATAAATCGGGAACTCGCGTAGCTTGCCAATTTGAGGCGCGGGGCTTTTTCCGGGTCAGACTTCGCTAGCAGGTCTGGATCGCCGAGCATCGCGGACGCATTTACAACGGCGGCGGCGAGGGGGCCGAAGAGAATGGCGGCGAAGAGTGTCGGAAGCAGGGCGATCGACATCTGTGTCGTCCGAGTGATCCAGACACCACTTCGCTCAGCAACAGCGTTCACCAAGATCAGCGCAGCGATCGTCCAAGGTGAGCCCCCGAGCGTGTAGCCGTCGATGACCAGCCAGGCGCCCACGGCGATTGCGGTGATCGTCAGTCCTACGACGTACTGCTGTGTTCTGCGCTGAATCTCAGTATTCAACTTGCAATGTCCCTCGATTGAGGTATACGATTCGCCTTGCCGTTAGTCCCCTAGCTAGGAGCTGAGATGCGTAAGTACTTTCGCCGTGTCGCTGCTCATGCACTCATGAGCGGCGCGAAGGACTGGTAGCCGTCAGATCCTGAGTTCAACGTCCCTGGTTGGCATCCCTCTTTCGGGGGGTTCGCCAGGTCGTTGGGGTCAGGGTCCGACGGTCTAACCACAGTGAAGGAGTAGGTGTTACGCAATGAGCCCACGCCGATAGCCCACAGCTACGGCGTGGGCTCTACTGCGAGCCTGAAGCTTCGCAAGTAGATGCCTCACATGTGACTTCACCGTCTCTTCCGAGAGGAAGAGGCGTTGGCCGATCTCGCGGTTGACGAGACCGTCCGCGACGAGCTGCAGAACCTCGAGCTCGCGGGCCGTGGGATCCTGCGCAAGCTCGCGCAGGGCCGGCGGGTTGAACGGGATCACGGCGCCCGTGCGGCTCGTGCTCCTCCGTGCTGCTGCCGCCTCGAAGCGACGGCTGTGGTCGCGGTAGCGGCTCAGGATCTCTTTGCGTTCTGCGGCGTCCATGACCGTTTGTATCGGCGCACTGAAGCTCGTCTTGAGGCCAAAGAAGGCCGAATTCGCAAGAATCACTCACGGTGAGGGATGTTTCCACCGGATCTCGCTCCAGACAAGGCCACAGCCAGGCCGATCCCGGAAAAACGGGGTCGAATGGCGGTTCTACGCGGCGAGCGAAGCGAGCTCTCGCAGAGCAGCGAGTCGCGAAAGCGCCTGACCCTCGAGCTGGCGAACCCGCTCGCGGGTGAGGTCGAGCTCGTGACCGATCGCCTCGAGCGTCCACGGTTCACCCTCGAAGCCAAAGCGCAGCTCGAGGATCCGTCGCTCTCGCTCCGGCAGCGCGTCGAGCGCCCGGCGCACACCCTGGCGGCGTAGCGAACCCTCCGCCTCCTCGAACGGATCCGCAGCCTCGCGGTCGGCGAAGAGATCGCCCAGCTCGCCTTCGTCGTCGGCACCCACTGTCTGGTTGAGCGAGACGGATGCATGCGCGGCGCCGAGCGCCTCCTCGACATGCTGAATAGGAAGCCCCGTCGCCTCGGCGAGCTCGAGTTTGGTCGCCTCGCGGCCTAGCTCCACCTCGAGCCGGCGAGCCGCACGCGACAGCTTCTGCTGGCG
Source organism: Thermoleophilia bacterium (assembly GCA_031413935.1). Taxonomy (GTDB): domain Bacteria; phylum Actinomycetota; class Thermoleophilia; order Gaiellales; family Gaiellaceae; genus Gaiella. The sequence continues at coordinate 4,248 of JANOFZ010000504.1, forward strand.
CTCGACGACGTGCACCGGCACCCGAATCGTGCGCGCGTGATTCGCGACGGCGCGCTGCACCGACTGGCGGATCCACCAGGTTGCGTACGTCGAAAACTTGAAGCCACGGCGCCAGTCGAACTTCTCGACGGCGCGATTGAGGCCAAGCGTCCCCTCCTGAATCAGATCCAGGAACGGCACTCCGAGACCGCGGTAGCCCTTCGCGATCGAGACGACGAGACGAAGGTTCGACTCGATCATCCTGCGCTTTGCAACAGGATCGCCGCGCTCGATGCGCTTGGCGAGCGTCACCTCGTCCGCGGCGGTCAGCAGCTTGTGACGTCCCACGTCGGCGAGGAAGAGCTGCAGCGAGTCGGCTGCGCCGGAAAGCGGCTCTGCGGCCCACACCGCGGCCTCGGCCTCCTCCTTCTTCCGTTCTGCATCGGCAAGGAGCTTCTTCGCGTCGGCGTCGGCCTGCGGCTGCCCAACCTCGAGCCCGATCGTCTCGAGTTCGCGTGTGATCTGCTCTGCTTCCTCGTCGTTCAGCTCATGCTCGAGAACGAACGCCTCGAGCTCGATCGGATCCACCCAGCCGCGCTCCTCCGAGCGCACGATCAGGCCCTTGATCAGGTCGGATTCGAACAGTTCGGTCAACTGGCTCTGCGTCAAGAGGCTTTTTCAGTCCTTTCGCGTACCCCGGTGTGCACAATCTCTTGTGACTCTATGCTGATTCGCCCCTGTTTTCCAGGGGTGGTGACCACGTTCCGCTGTCACAAGCTGACAACGCAACCTCCGTAACCGTTATTCCTCCGCTCGGGAGGATGCAGACTCCACCGATCCATCGGCACGGCGGGCCGACGACCAGTACCCCTCACGATAGTGGATCGGTGACCGACGTGTGCGGACGGTGCACGAGTGCCGTCGCTCACAACGTTTGCCTGTTTGCCCCCGAGGGCGGTGATCGCTGTACTCGTTCCCGGGAGAGGCTGCGCCGTCTCCCCTACGGGTTACCGGTGAACCGTTTCGAGGCGCCCTAGCGCTTGGCGGTGGAGCGGCGTTTCTTCGGAGCAGGCCCCTTGGCCCGTCGTTCGGCCAGCAACTCGAGCGCACGATCCATCGTCAGGCTCTCCGGCTCATCACCCCGGCGGAGACTCGCGTTCGTCTCGCCGTCGGTCACGTAGGGACCGAAGCGCCCGTCCTTGACGACGATCGGCCTGGCC
>JANOFZ010000505.1:0-8338 GCA_031413935.1 Thermoleophilia bacterium
AACAGGCCGCTCCACCCGACATACTCGACGATCACAGCGCCAATGAGTGGGCCGGCACCGAGGCCAATGGCCGAGATTCCGGCCCAGATGCCGATTGCAATTCCCCGCCGTGCCACGGGGAACAACGCGCTGATCGCTGCGAGGCTCGCAGGCGCCACGAACGCAGCACCCATGCCCTGTACAGCCCGAGCTGCGATGAGAACTGTGCCGCCGTCTGCGACGGCGGCTGGAATGCTGGCGAGCGTGAACAGCGTCAGTCCGGCAACGAGTGCACGGCGAGCGCCAAAGCGGTCGACGATCTTGCCGGCGAGCAGGAGAACGGTCGCGAGACCGAGCGTGTACGCGTTCAGCGTCCATTCGAGCTCGCTGAGGTCGAGGCGCAGGTCGCGTTGCAGCGAGGGGAGAGCGACGGCAACAGCGGAGTCGTCGAAGACGACGAGAAAGGAAGCGAGCGAAAGGGCGGCGAGCATTGCGGCCCGGCCAAAGCCCCCGTGTTTGGCAGTGGCCCTTCGACGAGCGAGGGCGGCGATCATCGTCGCCGCCCTCCGATGGGAAGTCGGGTCAAGACGGCGTACCGGTCTTGCTGCGGTCATGCCGGGAGCTTGCGCCGTGACCGACGTGTCCGCAGCCGCCGTCTGCCTGAGGGTCCTCACCTACGGGCGACTCGGGATCGGACGCTGTCGCCCTGTTCCGCTGCTCGTCGGACGATGCGTGACTGTGCCCTCTGCCGCCGCGGTGCATGAAGAACATGGACAGCGGGCAGGCGAGGAGAAGGAGCAGTAGGATGAGAGTGGTGGCGCTCAAGGCACACCGCCTTTCGTTGTGGGTCCTACGAGCTTGGCCCGTTGAGGTGAAGGGCGCGTGAACTTGGTCTGCCGTTGACATGAATCCAAATGGGCACGGTCACCGCCCGCAGCGCCACACAGCGACGCTTCACGAGATCGCCATATCAGGGTTCTACGGTCGACCTAGAATGAGATGGATGCAACCCTTCGGCGCCCTTGTCACGCTCGGTACCGCCGCTACTGCCGTAGCGGCAGAATGAGCGCAATCGCGGTGCTCACGCTTTGGAAGCTTGGCTTCACGCGCATCGTCGAGCTCCAGGGCGGCATGAACGCCTGGAGGCAGACCGGCCGCGCGCCGGTGCCGTCGAAACAGGGGTAGCGACCGGACGTGGACGCGGCTACACCAACCCCATTGTCGGCCAAACGGTCTCTCGCACGGCGAGTCGGACGCGCAGCCGGCACGCTGTTGATCGTCGGAGGGCTCGGGCTCCTCTGCTGGACGTTCGTCGTCTGGCAGTGGAACGACCCGTTCACCTCGCTCTACACGCGCTGGGAGCAGCGCAAACTCGCAAGCACGTACGACCGGATAGCCCAGGACTATAAACCCGTCCGGGCGATCCCAGCCTCCGCGACGCCCGAAGACGCGGCCGCCGCCGTAGCGACGGACGCGCGCCGCTTCCGTTCGGGAGCCCCGATTGGCGGAGCGATTGGGCAGCTCGTCGTGCCGCGACTCAGGCTGAACATCGTGATGGTCAACGGCACGGACGCGGCCACACTCAAACGTGGGCCGGGACGCGACGGCCGCACGTTCATGCCTGGCGAAGGGCGCCTTGTCTATATCGCGGGCCACCGCACGACCTACCTCGCCCCGTTCTCCGCCATCGACACGATGCGACGGGGTGATCGCATCATGCTGAAGATGCCGTACGCGACGTTCGAGTACGCAGTCACCGGACACTCCATCGTCGACGCATCCGACCTCTCGGTCCTGGAGTCGCGCGGGCGCGAGCAGATCGCGCTCCAGGCATGTCACCCCCGCTTCTTCGCGACCCAACGATACATCGTGTGGGCGAAGCCCGTCCGGATCACGCCGACCGGCGGCCGACCCTACCGGCCGGTCGCGTAAGCCCCGTTCCTCGAACCTCTCCCCGGCCGATGCCGTTCGGACCCGGCCTCAGAAGGAGCCTTCCTCGTATTCCTTGCGGCAGCCGCGCGAGCAGAAGTAGAGGGTTTCGCCATCGCTCTCGAGCCTGGCCGGCGCCTTCGCTGGGTCGACGAGCATGCCGCAGACGGGGTCGCGTACGAGCGCCTCGAGGCGCTTCAGCTGCCCGTCCTCGAGCCAGAGCACGCGGTCCGCGATCTCGCGCAGCCGTTCGTCGTGGCTAACGATGACCACAGTCGTACCTTCGTCCTTGGCAAGCTGGCGGAGCAGTCGCATCGTCTCTGCCCCGTGAGCCGAGTCGAGGTTGGCGGTCGGCTCGTCGGCGAAGATCAGCTGCGGCCGGTTTGCGACTGCTCGGGCGATCGCCACGCGCTGCTTCTCGCCGCCCGAGAGCTGCTCGACGTCGAAGTCGAGCCGCTCGGCGAGACCCAGCGCGACGAGAAGCTCCTCTGCGCGCTCGTTCGCCATCTTTCCGCCGACGCCTGCGAGATTGAGCACGACTTCGACATTCTCGCGGGTCGTCAGGGCTGCGATCAGGTTGAAGTCCTGGAAGATGAACCCGAAGCGCGTGGCCCGGAACGACGGAAGCTCGCGCTCGGACAGCGCGGCGATGTCAACACCGTCGATGAGGATCTCACCGGTGGTCGGCCGGAGCAGCCCGCCAAGCATCGACAGGAGCGTGGTCTTGCCGGAACCCGAGGGACCCATGACGAGCACGATCTCGCCATGTCCGAGCTCGAGGTCGACGGCACGGACAGCGTCGACGCGCGTCTCGCCCTCGCCGAAGATCTTTGACAGACCCTGGATGGTCAGCAAGACGTCGCTCACGACGTCCTCCGAAACACGCTTGCCGGTTCCACACGTACGACATGGAGTACGGGGATGAGCGCCGCTGCAAGAGCGACTGCACCGGCGACGGACGCTGCCTGCAGGACGTCTTCCATGCGGATCGAGAGAACGAGCGTCGGCGACAGCATGGGCAGAACGAGTGCGAGAAGGCCGACCAGGCCGAGGGCGAGAACGAAGCCGGCGAGAACGAGCGTCGCGACCTGTACGAGTACGAGAGAGAGGGCACGACGGGCGCTGAGGCCGAGGGCGCGCAGAACCCCGTAGTCGCGCTGCTGTGCAAGCGTCTGTGAGTAGGCGACGAGCCCCGCGACCGCAACGCCGATAACGAACCCGATCAGGATCATTGCTCGCACGATGTCCGTCGACATGTCTCCGACGACACTCCGTTCTGATCTCGCAAAGCTCGCGCGTGTCGAGGCTGTGACCCCAGTGACGTCTTGGTTGATGCGGATTGCGAGCTCGTCGGCGTCGGTGCCTGGGCGGGCACGGACGAGCGCGTAGCTGACCACGTTCGGCGCATTTACGATCTGTTCGAGAGTCGCGCGGGCAACGAAGGCGAACGACCCCGTAATCGCTGCCGTCCCCTCCACCTGACCCGAAACCCGCAACCGTGTACCGAGCACCTGAACGACAGCTCCCTCGTCCACGCCGAGCTGGTTTGCCAGCGCCCGATCCAGCACGATCTCCCCCGGCCTCGGCGGTCGTCCCTCGACGAGATCCGGCACCGGCCCACCGCCGACGAGCCCCACGATCCCGCTCCTGCCGTTCGGCCCTGTCTCGACGAAGGCGCCCTTGTAGATGATGCCCTGCGCCGAGGCGACGCCGGGAACACGAGCGATCGCCGCCATCGCGTCCGCCGCCAGGGCGGACTGCGTCATATGCATCGTCGTGACGCCCTCCTGAGCGACGATCACGTCCGCGCCGGTGCCGTCGATAAAAGCTGTGAGCCTGCCCTCCATCCCGGCGAAGATCGCCTTCAGCGCAAGCACGAGCAGCAGGGCCACGGCAATACCGATCACACCGGCAAGCGTCCGGCCTCGCCGCGCCAGCAGCTGACGTCTGGCGAGCGGAACTGAGGAACTGAACTGTAGCGCGGTCATCGGCGGAAGGCGGTGGCAGGATCGAGGTTCGCGAGGTACCGGGCCGGCGCGAGCCCGGCGACGAGCGCGAAGAGAAGGGACGCCACACCCATCCAGGCGATGTCGGAAGCGGTCACCACGATCAGGTACTTGGGCGCGAGCTCGGTGCCGCCACGCGTGGCGGCGGCCGCCAAGACAACGCCCAGTGCAGTCCCGGAGACCGCGAGGACGCCCGCCTGCACGCCGACCAGCCGTAGGAGTGCTGTGTGGCCGAGGCCGATCGCCTTCAGGGTCGCGTACTCCCTGCTCCGGTCACGCGTCGCGGAGTAGACGGTGATCGCGATCACCAGCACCGCGACCGCGGCGGCGATCAAGACCATCGCAAGCAGCGGCCCTGACCAGGCGCCGACGAACAGGTCGCGGTCGTTCGCTGCAAGCCGGTCGCGAAGGCTCGCCGAGACGCCCGACACCCGCCTCTCGATTCTCCGCACGAGTTCCTCCGGCGCGATGCCGCGCTCCGGCGTGACAAGCAGGAATGTGGCAGTGTCGGGCAACTCGTTCAGCGCATTGGCCGTGGCGCGGGTGCTGAACGCGAGCGGCGTCATGAAGCCACTCGTGCCGCTCGAGAGCCCGACGATACGCAGATTGGTGCCACGGAAGCGGAGTGTCGATCCGACGCTCAGGCCGTGCTCGTCGGCGAGCACGCGGTCGAGCACCAGCTCGTTCGCGGATGCCGGCCGCCGACCCGCGGCAAGCTGCCAGGGGCCGCCGCGCCGACCCGGGTCGTAGCCGACAAGGAGCGCGAGGACGCGCTTGTCGTGCAGGCTAAACATGGCGTACCCCTCCGTGATCGGCGCCGCATCGGCAACACCGGGTACACGCGCAACCTGGGCGACCATGTCGGGAGGGAGCACCGAGACCTGGGAGAGAAAGTCTCGGGCTCCCGCCTGTCCGACCAGCACGGGAGGTTGCCGGTCGAGATAGGTCGTCACCTGCTCCCCCAGCCCACGCCGGAGGCCGCTCAGGAGCAGCACGAGCGCGACCGCCGCGGCAACCGCGGCAAGGGCGACAAGCAACTTGGCCGGCTCGGCGAGGAGTTGGCGGCGCGCGACCGGCACCCCGCCGGACCGCATCAGGATCCTTCGGCGGGCGTCGGCAGTGAGCCGAGATGCGGGAAGAAGCGTGGCGTCCTTGCCGCGTAGCTCCGCCACGACTCCCCGAAGCGAGCTTCCACCTCCCGCTCTTCCCGGATCGCCAAGCGCCGGTAGACGACGAGCAGCACCGGGAACATGATCAGCGTCGCAAGCGTCGGCCACTGCAGCAGGAAGCCGATCATGATCAGCACGAAGCCAGCGTACTGCGGGTGGCGCAGCCGCGCGTACGGCCCCGTTGTCGCGAGCGTCTCCGCCTTGAGGGCGGCGAAGAGGACGCGCCAGCCGGCGGTGATCAACCAGAAACCGCCGATGATGAACGCGTAACTCGCGAGATGGAACGGGCTCACATGCGGGTCGCCCTTCCAGCCGATCAGGTCGGTCCACAGATGGCCCGAGTTGTGTGAGAGATCGACGCCGGGAATCAAGCCACCGAGCGGGCCGGTGAGCAGGTAGATCGTCAGCGGGTAGCCGTACATCTCCGTGAACAGGGCGATCACGAAGGCGGAGAAACCGCTCAGCACCCGCCAGTCGCGCCTCGACTGCGGGTGGAAGAAGCTCACAGCGAAGATGATGAACACGAGCGAGTTGACCACTACCAGAACCCAGAGTCCGTAGCCGTACTCATCCATCACGTGCTGCTTCCCATGTTACGTTCCCGTGGCCGTGTCGACCTGGAGACTGGGCCGATTCTCTCAGTGGTGTCCTTCATGGTCGCCTCCCTGTTGCTCAATCGACGGCCCACCCGAACCGCCATCACCCGAGATCGCAGGCCCGATCACAAAGCTCGAGAGCGAGAACATCGCAGCGAAGACCACGAGCGCGATCGCGGGCGCTTTCCGGGTTGCGAAACGACGGTGCAGCCGACGCAGGAACGGGATCGCGGCGACAAAGCCGATCACCGCGAACAACGCCCGCCCGGTGCTGCCCGCGAGGAGCGCCGCGCCGGCGAGAGGGCCGACATGGTGGAGGACGTGGGGCAGGAGCCCGATGAACGCGCCCCAGGCAGCAACGAGCACCCCCAGCAGGCGCTCGAATGGCGTGCGTCGCTCGGCCGTCGCGACGGTCGTCATCAATCTCTCCCGCCGCCGTGATCTCGATGCGCGAACCTCACGGCCGCGTCTACGACCATCCCTACGACGATCCCGAAGGAGCCGATCACGACCGACATCCAGAGCCAGTCGCCACCATCATGGCCGTACATATCGGTCGCCTCCGCCTCAGTTGAAAAATATCCTTCACCACGACTCTCGTGCGCGGTGCCGAAGATCCTGTGAAGGTGATCTGCGTTTCCCGTGAAGACCGATGGTCAGAGCAAGCTACGAACGGCACGGGCAATGACAACGTCTTCACGCGACTGGATGATGTACACGCGGACGCTCGAGGAGGAGGGGCTGATCTCGGTATTACAGCTAACGCTCCTGTTGCGCTTCTCGTCGATGGTGACGCCGAGGAAGTCGAGTCGCCGGCAGACCGAGGCCCGGATGATGGTCGAGTTCTCGCCGATGCCGGCGGTGAAGACGAGTGCGTCGAGTCCGCCGAGCGCTGTGGCCATGGCCGCGACCGCCTGCGCGACTCGGTAACAGTAGACGTCAAGCGCCAGCAGAGCTGGTGGCGAACTGTCCGCTTCAATCGCCTCGATGTCTCCAGTGCCGGCGAGCGCCGTCAAGCCGGATTCGTATTCGAGCGCGTGGTCGAGCTCCTCGAGTGAGACTCCGTGGTGAAGAAGGTAGAGCAAGGAGCCTGGGTCGAGCGAGCCGGCGCGCGTCGCCATCGGCACGCCCTCGAGCGGCGTGAAACCCATCGTGGTGTCGACGGAACGGCCGTCGCGGACGGCGGTCACCGACGAGCCGCCACCGAGATGGCAGACAACGAGGCGCGGGACGGGTACGCGTTCGGCGGCCCACTCGACCGACAAACCGTGAAAGCCATAGCGGCGGATCCCCCGCTCGCGGTAACGGGCGGGTAGGAGGTACGTCCTGGCGATGTCTGGCAGGGTCTGGTGGAAGGCGGTATCGAAGACGGCGACGTGCGGCACGTCCGGTAACGCGGCTCTCGCCGCCTCGAGCGCGTCAATGGCGGGCGTGTTGTGGAGCGGCGCGAGCTCGATCAGCCGAACGAGTTCGGCAAGCACATTGTCATCCAGCAGCGTTGGCCCGATGAAGCGATCGCCGCCGTGGACAACGCGGTGACCGACACCGGAAACGCGAGGAGCCGCCTCGAGCGAGTCCAGCGGTTGCGGCACGTCGTCCCGATCGACCACACTCAACTTGAGGCTCGTCGAGCCGGCGTTGACGACGAGGACGTCGCCGTTCAATAGGGCCACGTCCAGTCGCGGATCTCGGGCTCGTCGTCGCCGTTTGCGCGGGTGTAGGCGCGGGCAGCCAGGCGCCGCTCCTGCATCTGCTGGCGGAGATGTCCCGCGGAGTCCGCGAGACCGGGGACGCGGTCGATGACATCGATCACGAGGTGAAAGCGGTCGAGATCGTTGAGCATGACGATGTCGAACGGGGTCGTCGTTGTTCCCTCTTCCTTGTAGCCGCGCACATGCAGGTTGGCGTGATTGGTACGTCGGTACGTGAGACGGTGGATCAGCCACGGGTAGCCGTGGTAGGCGAACATGATCGGTCTCGAGTCGGTGAACAGTGAGTCGAACTCGGCGTCGGACATCCCGTGTGGGTGCTCGCTGTTCGGCTGCAGGCGCATGAGATCGACAACGTTGACGACGCGCACCTTGAGTTCTGGCAGGTGCTCCCGTAGGAGCGCGGTTGCCGCCAGCGTCTCCAGAGTCGGGACATCTCCGCAACAGCCCATGACGACATCCGGTTCACCGCCCTCGTCGTTCGAGGCCCAGTCCCAGATACCGGCACCGCGCGTGCAATGGCTGATCGCGTCGTCCATCGCGAGGTAGTTCAGCGCCGGCTGCTTGCCGGCGACGATGACGTTGACGTAGTTGCGCGAGCGCAGGCAGTGGTCGGCGACGGAGAGCAGCGTGTTGGCATCGGGCGGCAGGTACACCCGGATCATCTCTGCCTTCTTGTTCACAACGTGGTCGATGAAGCCGGGATCCTGGTGCGAAAAGCCGTTGTGATCTTGACGCCAGACATGTGACGTGAGCAGGTAGTTGAGCGACGCAACCGGCCGCCGCCACGGAATCTGGCGCGTGACCTTCAGCCATTTGGCGTGCTGGTTGAACATCGAGTCGACGATGTGGATGAAGGCCTCGTAGCAGCTGAAGAGACCGTGCCGGCCGGTCAACAGGTAGCCCTCGAGCCAGCCCTGGCACTGGTGCTCCGACAGCACCTCCATCAC
>JANOFZ010000506.1:0-3081 GCA_031413935.1 Thermoleophilia bacterium
GCGGAATCCGGGTTCTGGAAGACGATCTGCAACGCTCGCATGTCCTCTTGCGACCGCCCCTTGAGGGTTCCGGAAAGCTCCCGGCCGTCGAATCGGACAGAACCCGACGTCGGATCGACGAGGCCGAGAAGCGATCGCGCAAGCGTCGTCTTGCCGCTGCCCGACTCGCCCACGAGCCCGAGAGTCTCACCCGGCCAGATCGCCGCGGTGACGCCGACGAGGGCGTGGACATCGTGCCCTTGCTGCTTGAACACCTTGCCGAGGTCGTCGAAGCTGAGGAGTGGCTCCACCGCACGATCCACTGCCGGCAGAGCGAGCTCTGCAACCGTCTCGCGCGGCAACGTTTGTGCCTGCTCGTGGAAGTGGCACCGACTCATGTGCCCGCCACCGATCGAGTGGGCCTCCGGCACCTCGGTGCGACATCGATCCACGGCGAGCGTGCATCGCCCGGCGAAGACACAGCCCGGCAACTCCTCACCGACGTTCGGCATGAATCCCGGGATCGTGTCGAGCCGCCCGTGATCCTTGCGCACGCCGCCCCGTGGCACGCAGCGCAGTAGACCGACCGTATAGGGGTGCCGTGGATCGGCAAGGACGGTTTCGGTGTCACCCTCCTCGACGAGGCTGCCCGCGTAGAGCACGCCGACGCGATCGCACATCTTCCTGATGATCCCCAGGTTGTGGCTGATGAAGAGCACCGACGTATGCAGCTCGGCCTGAAGAGCTGCGACGAGATCGAGCACTTCTGCTTCAACCGTCGCATCGAGACCGGTGGTCGGCTCGTCGAGAATCAGCAGGGCAGGGTCGGTCGCAAGAGCCATTGCAATGACAACGCGCTGCTGCATGCCGCCCGAGAGCTGATGGGCGTAGCGCCCCATCACGGAACCCGGGTCGGCGATCTGCACGCGCTTGAGCGCCTCACGGGCCATGTCGGTCGCCTCGCTCGCGCTCGCACCGCGGATCTTGAACACCTCGGCGACCTGCTTGCCGACCCGAATCGAGGGGTTCAGCGCCGCGCCAGGGTTCTGGTAGACCATCGACACGGAGTTCGAGCGGAGGTTCCTCAGCTCGCTGGACGAGAGAGCGAGTGCATCGCGGCCGTCGATCGTGATCCCACCGGAGCGGACCCGGCCGTTGCGCGGCAGGTAGTTGACGATCGCAAGCGCGGCGGTCGACTTGCCACACCCGGACTCTCCGACGAGCCCGTACGCCTCGCCACGCTCTACGTTCAACGTCACCCCGCGCAGCACCTGGCGATCGGTGCTTCGGATCCGGTAGACGACGTCGAGGTTGTCGAGTTCGAGCGCGTACGGCGCTCTCTCCTCCGGCGGGGTGAGCTCGCCTTCCGGTGCGATGACCTCGCTCATTCGTCCACCACCTGCTGGAGACCGTCGGCGACCAGGTTGACGGCGATCACGAGCGTCGTGATCGCAAGGCAGGCGAAGAGCACCGTCCACCAGTAGGTGCCGGCGCTGAGGAGCGTGTAGTTCTCGCTGATTTGCAGCGACCAGTCCGGCGACGGGGGCTGGACACCGAATCCGAGAAAGGTGAGCCCGGCGACTGCGAAGATCGCGTACCCGAGCCGGACGGTCGTCTCGACGATGATCGGCCCCATGATGTTCGGCAGAATCTCGACGAACATGATGTACGGGCCCTTTTCACCGCGCAGCCGAGCAGCCTGGACGTAGTCGAGCTGCCCCTCGCCGAGGACGGTGGCGCGAACGGTCCGGGCAATCGGCGAGGTGAAGATGAGCCCGATCACGAGGATCAGGGTGATGTTCGACGAGCCGAGCGCCGTCAGAACGGTGACCGCGATCACGATCAACGGCAGCGCCAGGATCGCGTCGACGATGCGGCTGATCACGTCGTCGGTGATGCCTCCGAAGAATCCCGTTATCAGGCCGATGATCGTGCCAAAGACGATCGCGATCAGGGTCGCGGCCGGAGCCACGCGCAGCGACGACTGGGCGCCCGCGAGGACGCGGGAGAAGATGTCACGCCCGAACTGGTCGGTTCCGAACCAGTACGTCGAGCTCGGCGCCTTGAGAATCGCGTCCGTCTGCTCGAGTGGATCGTGTGGTGTGAACGCAGACCCCGTGATTGCCCAGAACACCCAGAAGAGGATGATCAGGCAGCCGACGATGAATGTCTTGGAGCGAAGGAGTTGCCGGATCATCTCCCGCCGGGCGATCTTGGCTTCGCTTGGAACGAGCCCGGCAGCGGGCTCGAAGCCGGCAGCGTCATCGGTCATCGCGCTCATTCGCCACCTCCAAACCGAACCCGCGGATTGAGGAGGGAATAGAGAATGTCTGCAAACAACGTCGCGAGGAGGTAGACGATGCCGACGAGCATCACGCCCGTCTGGAGCACCGGGTAATCCTTGTTTTGCGCGGCCGTGTAGATGCGCAGGCCAATGCCGTTGTAGTTGAAGATCTTCTCGATCACGAGCAGGCCACCGATCAGGTAGCCAACCTGCGTCGCGACGACGGCGATCGTCGGCAGCAGCGAATTTCGCAGGACGTGCGTGCCGACCACCTGCCGCTTCGTGAGCCCCTTCAAGTAGGCGGTGCGCGTGTAGTCGGCGTCCACGGAATCAACGACGCTCGATCTCGTGATGCGGGCGATATAGCCGAACTCGACGGCAACGAGGGCAAATGCCGGCAGCAGGAGATACTCGACCTGGGTGAACACGTTGGCACCTGCCGGAGCCGTCGCCGAGACAGGCAGCCAGTCGAGCCAGAGACCGAAGAGCAGGATGAAGACAATCGCGGTGACGAACTCCGGGATCGCCGTGAACGACACACCCGTGACCGTGATGAACCGGTCGCTGAAGCTGTTGCGGCGCAGGCCTGCGACGACGCCACCGAGGATGCTGAGTGGAACGAGGATCACGAACGCCACTGCCGCGAGCTTGACCGAGTTGGAGAACGCCGGCCCGAGGAGGCTCGTCACCGAGACCTCGGCCGTTCCGACCGAGTACTGGAGGGAGTTGCCGAAGTCGCCGTGGACGAAGCCGCTGACCCAGTCCCAGTACTGCTCGAGCAGAGGCCGATCGGCTCCTGCCTTGCGATTGAAGATCTC
>JANOFZ010000507.1:0-2639 GCA_031413935.1 Thermoleophilia bacterium
CCGGAGCCGGATTCGCCCACGATGCCGAGCGTCTCGCCCTTCTCGAGGGTGAACGAGACACCGTCGACGGCCGTGACGATACCGTCGTCCGTCTTGAACTTCGTCTTCAGATTCTCGACCTCGAGGAGCGCCATCAGGTGAGCCGAATCCTCGGGTCGACGACCGCGTAGAAGCAGTCGACGATCAGGTTGAAGATGATGATCACAATTGTCGAGAAGACCACAACGCCGACGATCACGGGTAGATCGGACTTCTCGTAGGCGACGATCACCGACCGCCCAAGGCCGGGGAGGCCAAAGATCGACTCCGTGAAGATGGCGCCCCCGAGTGCGAGAGCGAGATCCATGCCGAGGATCGTGACGACGGGAAGCATGCTGTTGCGCAGAACATGCGATCGCATCACCCTGCCGCTCGAGGCGCCCTTGGCCCGTGCGGTGCGGACGTAGTCCTCGCTCATCGTCTCCATCACGTTCGCCCGGATCAGCCGGACGTACAGGGCGGCGAAGAGCAGCGCGAAGGTGCACCAGGGCAGGATGAGGTGGTACGCCCACTCCACCGGACCACCGCATTCCGCACCCAGCCCCGGGTTGATCACATCGCAGTACCCCGAGATCGGTGTCCACTGGAGAACAGAGCCGAAGACGAACGCGAGGATGAGGCCGATCCACACCGGGTGGGCGGAGATGCCGATGAGGACGAAGATCATCGCGGACCGGTCGAGCACCGATCGTGGCTTCAGGGCCGACAGCACGCCGACAGGGATCGAGATGAGAAGCCAGAGTACCGCGCCTCCGAAGACGAGCGAGGCGGTGACCGGCGCCGCTGAAAAGACGATGTCGTTTACGTCCTGGCGGTTGACGAACGACCTCCCGAGCGAGCCCTCGAAGATGAGTTGCTTCATCCAGAGCCCGTACTGCATCCATACCGGCTCGTCGAGGTTGAGGTATTTCGCAACCTGCTCGACCTGCTCGGTGGTGGCGGACTTGCCCGCCGCGAGCTTGGCCGGGTCGTTAGGAGCGACGAAGAAAATGATGTACGTCACGAACGTGACGGCGACGAAGAGGAATATCGCCCACAACGTCCGCCTGGCCACAAATCTCCACATGACGTCTCTGCCCTTCCTGTTCTCGCGAGTCGGTTCCGAGCCGGACTCTCCGTGCGGAGAGGCCGCTGCCGGCCTCTCCGCACGAGATGAGCTACACCAATCGAGCCTTACTGTACTACTTGATCACGAACGCGTTCCACGCCGAGTTCGTGGTCGCGTCGTTGTACACGAGGCTGCCGGAGATCCGCTTGGAGATGAGGATCCGGTTGTTCGAGTTGATGTACGGGGCAGCGGGTGCTGCATCCTTCATGAGCGCGAGGTCGAGCGTCCCGAACGCCTTGTATCGAGCGTCGCCGGTCAACGCTGCAGCCTTGTCCATCAGGCTGTTGAACTTTGCGCTGTTGAAGAACGACCAGTTGTTGCTCGAGCCCTCGTCCGGGATCTGACGCCCGTCGAACAGGACGTTGATGAAGTTCTCCGGATCCGGATAGTCGGCCTGCCACCCCAGTGCCGCCATGTCGTAGTTCCCGGTCTTCTTGTTGCCGGAACGGGCGAACAGCTGCGAGGTCGGCACTGCTTCGGTCTTGGCCTTGAGACCCATCTGCTCGAGGTTGTACCGCATGATCTGGCCACGGTTCAGGTTCGACTGCGAGTTCCGGTGGAGAATGCGGATCACCGGGACGTTGGAGGTATCTCCTGCGACGGCCTTCGCCTTGGCAACATTCGAGCCCGAGTAGGCGTAGAGGTTATTCGCCAGGATGAAGCCAGGCAGAGCCGGCGGCAGGATCTGGCTGGAACGACGACCACCGTACTTGCCTGCGACGCGGACCTGTGCCGGGCGGTCGATCGCCCAGTTGACAGCCTTGCGGAGCTTCACGTCCGCGAACGGCGATCCGGGCAGCGTGTTGAGTGCCCACCAGGAGGTGACCGACGTCGACTTGACGAAGAACTGCGTCTTGTTGATCTTGAACTCGTCGCCGAGTGCGGCGGAGGCGGCTGCGGCAACGCCGGGCTCGTAGTCGGCCTGGCCCGCCTTGACCTGCAGGATGCTCTGGTTCTCGTCACCGCCGACGGTGATGACGATGCGCTCGGCGTTGCGCGGCCGCTTGCCCTTGTAGTTCGGGTTGCGGTCGAGCACGACGTTGCGGCCGATCTCACGAGCGGCGATGAAGTAGGGGCCTGCTGCGGTCAGCTTGGTGACGTCCTGCTCCGAGTAGGGCAGAGACGGATCCACGGCGCTGAACCAGTTCATCGCGAGAACCGACGTGAGCGACGCGAACGGCTTCTTGAGCCTGATGATGAGGTTGTTGCCCTTCACCGACAGCCCTGCGATCTTGTCGGCCTTGCCGTCGTAGAACTCCTGCGTCCCGACGATGACCGGGCCGATGATCGACACTGCGCCGAACCGTGCGGAGGCTGCATCGCCCATCTTCGGGCTCAGGAGCCGCTGCATGGCATGCACGAACCACGCCGGTGTCACGACCTTGCCGTTCGAGGCCTTCTGGCCTGGGCGAATGGCGAACGTGTACGTCTTGCCGTCCTTCGAGACCTTGAAGCCCGAAGCGGCTTCCGGATAGACACGCTTGCCCTCGGC
>JANOFZ010000508.1:0-5924 GCA_031413935.1 Thermoleophilia bacterium
TCCGCCGGCGCGCGAGAAGGCGAACCAGGACGTCCTCTGGGATGCCGTGCGAACCGATGTCCTCTCGGCGATCTCGACCGACCACTGCGCCTTTCTCTGGGACGGCCAGAAGACGATGGGCAAGGACGACTTCTCGCAGATTCCGAACGGTGGCCCGGGCCTCGAGGATCGCCTCGTGATGATCCACGAGTTCGGCGTTCGCCCCGGGCGAATCACGCTCAACCGGATGGTCGAGCTCCTCGCCACGAACCCCGCCAAGCTGTTCGGTCTCTACCCGCGCAAGGGAACGATCGCCCCCGGCTCCGACGCCGACATCGTGATCTTCGACCCGAATCGCAAGAAGACGATCACCGCGGCCGGCCAGCACTCGAAGTCGGACTACAACCTGTACGAGGGCACCGAGGTGACGGGCGACGTGGACATGACCCTTGTCCGAGGCACGATCGTCGTGCAGGACGGCGAGCTGAAGGTCGAGCCGGGGTTCGGGCAGTTCGTCAAGCGCGCCCGGTTCGGTAAAGAGCTGATCTAGATGGGGGTCTGACCCTTTGGGTCAGACCCCCTGCCAACGTGACTCCTACGTGTCGAAGTGGTGACAGGCGCGGTAGCCGAAGGGGAGCTCGCCCCACTCCTGGAGGCCATCCTGTTTGCACGGCTGGCCCCGGTAGAGATCGTTCCGGAGCAGTTGCTCCGTGCCGGCCAAGCTGCGGGCCGCGTCGTTGTTGAAGACGCGCAGCACGATGCTGGGCGCTGATGTATCGCCGTTGATCATGTCGAGCACCGACGGCTTGCCAGGCGGCGCGCAGTGGTAGTAGCCGATGATCAGGATTTGCGGGCTGCAGTCCCAACCCGCAGCCTGCGACTGAGCCATGGTTGCCCCTCCGCCGGCGAGGGCCATTCCGACTCCAAGCGCAGTAGCGAGAGCGACTAGCAGTACGAGAACGATTCGTTTGGGCATGACGTTTCCTCTCTGTTAGGCCGTTGCCGGCACAGGGTCGGGCCGTACGACGACGGTGTCGGCGACGGCGATGATCTCGTCGACCGGAAGGTCCGCCGCCAGTGCATGGCGGCGGATCGCTTCGGGGCTCGACGCCTCGTAGATGCAGACGGTTCCGACACTTCCGTCCGTCTCACTCAGGACGTAGCTGCGGATCCACCGGATGTCCTCGGACATCTCGTCGCCAGCGGCGATCGAACGGTCGGCCGCGGCCTCGAGGTCGACGCCGGTGCGCCACCCGCCACGTCGCAGGATCACATAGGTCTCCATCTCGCTACTGCACCTCCCGGCTCGAACGTCGGTTGACACTCGTGACGGTAGGTCGGGTCCGCGGAGCCGACATCGGGAGGACTGCCTATGTTGCGGCTTCGGCTGTACCTATTCGTCGCGGCGTGCAGGCATCATTGCCGAACCCGGATCGGCAGACTCTGGCTTCAGGCCGCGAGGAACCCGAGCTCGCCGGCCCGCGCCACAGCTTCGCCTCGCGTGCCCGATTCGAGCTTGCGCAGAATTGCCGAGACGTGGTGGTCGACCGTACGAGGGGATACGACGAGCCGCTCGGCGATCGCGGCGTTTCGGAGCCCACCGGCCAGCAGAGCGAGGACGTCGAGCTCGCGGGCGGTGAGGCCCGCCGGGTTTTGCCGTGTCGCCGTCCTTGGCCCGCGGGCTAGACCACGAACTCCGAGCGTCCGCAGGCGCTGCGACACGAGCCGCGCGGCCGGGAGTGCGCCGAGCTGCTGCAGTGCGTCGTGGGCCTGTCGGAGAGGCTCCTCCTTGCCTGTTTCGGCGAGCGCGAGCGCCGCTTCGTACGGTCGGCCGAGGCGCGTCCACTCGTCGGCCGCCTCCTCCCACGCTCCGGCCAGGCAGAGCGCGAGGGGGCCCTCAGCGTCTTGCGGTACGTTGACCTCGAGGCCGGCAAGATCTCTCCAGTATCCCAGCTTGCAGATCGCCGGCGTGTCGCTGCGCGCCACCGCCGCCTCGAAGCCTGCCGCGGTCGCTGCGTCGATCTCGCCGGGCCTCCGTTCGAGCCAGGCAATCTCCGCGCGCGCGGCGGCGCGGTCGTCGTGCGTCTCGATCTCCTCGGCCGGGATCTCGAGGCCGAAGGCTTCGTCGAGCGGCACGCGAGCGTCTGGATCACCCCGTCTTGCCCGGACGAGCGCCAGCGCAAGGAGTGCTCGGGCGTGCGGCCAGGGTGAATCCCGGGGATCCTCGAGCACACGAGACGCGGCCTCGACAGCGTCTGTCCAGCGCCCTTCCTCGACCGCAGCGGCCGCGATCATGCCGAGGACATTGATGCGCCAGAGGTCGAGATTGCGTGCCTCGCAGTACCCGAGCGTCCTCGCCATGTACATGTTCCCGAGGTCAGGTCGGCCGAGCTCGCGACTCCACGCTCCAAGGGCGGTGAGCGCCCGCGCGACCGCCTGTGGCTCATTCGCAGGCGCATCACACCCGTCGATGACACCTGCGAGCGTGCTCCTACCGGTGTCGAAATCGACCGAGAGCTCCAGGCGTCCGAGCGTCACCTTCGTCTCGGCGATGACCTCGGGTTCACCGCATCGCTCGGCAACGGCGACCGCCTCGCGCGCAAGGATAAGGGCCTCAACGGGCGAGCCGTCCGAGAACCTCGCCTGTGCATGCAGCACCCATGCGAGCTCGCAACCCTCAGATCGGCCGGCCACGAGCTCGACTGCCTCCGCGATGACCTGGCGCGCCTCGGTGTAGTAGCCGCGGCAGGAGAGGTACGAGCTCAGCTCGGCGAGTGCTCGTGCCTGTTTCTCGGGAGCCCTCTCCGTACGTCTGCACTCGATTGCATGGCGGATCATGGCGATGGCCTCGACCTGATCGTCAGCGTAGTAGCATGCCCGTGAGCGTCCCTCGAGCAGGGCTGCGAGTCCACCCGGGGCGAGCCCCGCGTCGAAGCGAAGGGCGCGAGCGTACTGGGCGGCGGCCTCGCGGTACGCGCCGACCGCAGCTGCACGGGTCGCCGCCAGGGGCGCGAATGCCTGCACAGCGGCGGCGTCATCAGCCCCTTCGGCATGGTGCGCCAGCCGCGCATAGTCACGCTCGTCTTCCGGCCGGTCCGCGAGAGCCGCGAGAATGCGGCCGTGCACGGCACGACGACGCGTCGGCGGGGTGGCGTCCTCCATCGCGACTCGTGCCAGCTCGTGCCGGAACGAGATTCCCCGTCCGTCGTCCACCACGAGACCCGAGTCGAGGCAGGCCTCGAGGCAATCGAGTGCCTCGCTGGCGATCGCTTCCACGAGCCAGGGCTCGGCCCGTGGCGGGGTGAGAGCAATCACCTCGAGAACGAGCATCTCGTTGTGGCCGAGGACAGCCGCTCGTCCGAGTACCGCGTCGCGCACGCTCGGGGGGACAGTCGCGCTTCCGGAGGCAAGTACTTCCCTCGCAAAGAACGGGTTTCCGCCGGTTCGTTGGTGCAGTTCGAGCGGATCCACAGCGTGGCCGAATGCGAGCTGAGCAACGCTGTCGGCCGACAGCACGTCGAGATGGACGCGCTGGATCGCAGCGACGTTCGCCAGATCTCCGAGGAGTATGCGCACCGGATGGGCGCGGTCGAGCTCGTCGTCGCGATAGGTCAGAACGACGAGTACGGGGAGCGTCTCGACCCGTCGCACGAGGAGACGCAGCACGTCGAGGGTCGCCTCGTCGGCCCAGTGGATGTCCTCGATCACGAGGATGGTCGGTTGGTTTACGAGAAGCTCCTGAAGAACCGCGAAGACGTCGGAAGGCGGCGCGCCGAGGCTCACCAGGTCAGAGAGCGCCTCTCCTTCCTCGGTGAGGTCGAGAAACGGCCCGAGGGGACGCGGCGTCGAAAGTGCGTCGCACGCTCCGAGAAGCAACCGGGTTCGCGGGTCGATGTCCCGGTGGAACGCCCTCACAAGGGACGTCTTCCCGACACCGGCCTCCCCCGAGATGAAGAGCGCCGTCCCTTGCCCGGTGCGCGCTCCGTCGAGTGCTTCGTGAAGTTCTGCCAGCGCGTCATCGCGCTCGAGGAGCACGTCTACCCCCCGGGAAGTGTCGAAAGCGATCCCCACTCATGAGATCATGAACCCGCAGACCCACTCGCGCAAGGTCGAGAGTGTCCGAGCGGGCCGGCATGTGTGAGTCCGGTCATCCGCGCGCTACGATCGGCCGAACGAGCTACCGCGAAGGAGCCCCAGGATGGCCACGATCGAAACAGACCCGAATCTCGGCGCGCAGATCGTCGCCGACGCCAAGGAACATGTTCTCTACTCATGGTCGGTGCAGAACGCGATCAACCCGATCGCGGTCGCCGGCGCGCAGGGACGCCACTTCTGGGACTACGACGGGAAGCGCTACCTCGACTTCGCCTCGCAACTCGTGAACGTCAACATCGGGCATCAGCATCCGAAGATCATCCAGGCGATCAAGGATCAGGCCGACAAGCTGTGCACGATCGGGCCGCCGATGGCGAACGAGTCTCGCTCACAACTCGGCAGGATGCTCTCCGAGGTCACTCCCGGCGACCTCTCGGTCTCCTTCTTCACGAACGGGGGCGCCGAGGCGAACGAGAACGCGATCAAGCTCGCCCGCATGGTCACGGGCCGGCACAAGATCATCGCGCGCTATCGCTCCTACCACGGCGCCACCCACGGAGCCGTCTCGCTGACGGGCGACCCGCGCCGCTGGCCCGTCGAGCCAGGGATGGCCGGCATCGTTCGCGCGTTCGACCCGTACACCTACCGCTGCCCCGCCGGGCACCCCGATCCGTGCCCGGTCTGCACGGGAGCGCCGCACATCGAGGAGATTCTCCAGTACGAGGGCGCGCATACCGTCGCCGCCATCATCCTCGAGACGGTCACCGGTACGAACGGGATCATCGTCCCGCCCGACGGCTACCTCCAGAGCATCCGCGAGGTCTGCGACCGCCACGGCATCCTGCTCATTCTCGACGAGGTGATGGCCGGATTCGGCCGCACCGGCAAGTGGTTTGCCTGCGAGCACTGGGACGTCGTTCCCGACATCCTGTGTGTCGCGAAGGGGATCAACTCTGGCTACGTGCCGCTTGGTGCCATGATCGCGCGCGGTGAGATCGTCGACCAGGTGCGTGACAAATTCTTTCCCGGGGGCCTCACGTACGCAGGGCACCCGCTCGCCTGCGCCTCGGCGGTTGCGTCGATCGAGGCGTTCCAGGAGGAAGGCATCGTCGAGAACGCTGCCGCGATGGGCGACTACTTCAAGGTTGAGTTAGGCGCGCTGCAGGCGAAGCATCCGTCGATCGGTGAGGTGCGCGGGCTCGGGTGCTTCCAGGGGATCGAGCTCGTCAAGAACCGCGAGACGCGCGAGATGCTCGTGCCGTTCAACGCCTCCGGCGAAGCGGCAGCTCCTGTTGCCCGCATGGCGAAAGCAGCGCTCGATCGAGGCCTCTACCTGATGACGCACTGGAACGTCGTCATGGTGGTGCCGCCGCTGACGGTCACGCGCGAGGAGGCGGAAGAAGGTGTCGCAATCCTCGATGACGTCCTCTCGATCGCCGACGAGTACGTTTGAGGATGCTGCGATGGAAGAGCATATCGCAGCATCCTCAAACGCTTGTTTCTGCGCGCTGCGCGCGATCCTGAAGGACGCGATGCTTCGACCCTTGCACCGGCAATCCGTAGGGGCGAGGCGAAGCCCTGCGTGTAGGGGCGAGGCGAAGCCCTGCGTCAGCAGCGCGTAGCGTCGCCCGCCCGCAGCGTCGCCCTCGTCGGCCGCGGACATGTCCCTGGCAGGTGCTGGGGGACGACCCCGGGAGCCACGATCAGCTAGAGCGCGACAACCGCAAGTGGCGCGTTGACGGGCGATCGCGTCGAAGTCTGCCTCGTGGTGCGGAATCGCCGTTCCGGTGCGTCTCGCATCGGCCGCGAGGGCGTTGGCGCCGTTCAATCGTTGCGTCGGGCGCCGCGGG
>JANOFZ010000509.1:0-1848 GCA_031413935.1 Thermoleophilia bacterium
CGGTCACGTGTGGGAAGCGCTCCGCGAGGAGGGCGCGCGCGGCTACCTCGTGCTCGGGATTCAGATACGAGAAGAGGAAGCAGACGGCGACTGCAGGCTGCTCGCCGTCTTCTGCCAGCACGGTCTCGAGCGAGCTTGCGAGCGCATCGAGGTCGATCGGGTGGAGGACGCGCCCCTCCTCATCGAGCCGCTCCGGGACGCCGATGCAGTCAGGCCGGTGTGCGAGCGGCGTAGGCTTGCGCCAGCGGAAGTCGTAGTGATGCTTGCGGTTGATCCGTTGGATGTGGAGGACATCCTCGAATCCCTCCGTGGTCACGTACACGACGCGTGCGCCTCGACGAGTCAGGACGGCATTGATGCCGATCGTCGTGCCGACGACGACGAAGCTCACCGCTGCCGGATCGAAGCCGGCGGCATCGAGGGAGGCGTCGATCGCGGCGACCGGGTTCTCCGGATTGGAAGGAACCTTCGCGACGTGCCAGCGACCGGTTGTCTCGTCGACCGCGACGAGATCCGTGAACGTTCCTCCCGTGTCGATCCCAACCGTGATGCTCATCCACGGTCGATCGTATCCATCCGTGCCTCGTACCGCGACGGACGGTGAAGCGGCTGAGCCAGAGCCACAGGGTCGTGGTGTGCTCCGCAGGCGCCGCGCGCTCGCGGCGACGTGGTGATCATGCCGTGTATCGTGCGAGTCGTTGTGAGCGGTGATGTCGAGCGCCCAGACGGCACTTCGTCGCAGAGCCCTCGCTCTACGAGCCCTGACGAGATCACCGAGGATGTCCTCGCCCGGTTCGGTGCGTGCGAGGACGAGAGACTCGCCACGATCATGCGCTCCCTCGTCACCCACCTGCACGGCTTCGTCAGGGAGGTCGAGCTCACCGAGGAAGAGTGGCGGGAGGCGGTACGGATTCTCACGGCCACGGGGCACATCACAGACGAGCAGCGCCAGGAGTGGATCCTCTGGTCGGATGCGCTGGGCGTTTCGATGCTCGTCGACGCAATCGGCAATCAGACCCCCGAGACTGCGACGGAGTCCACGGTGCTCGGCCCCTTCTACGTGTCGGAGTCACCGGAGCGTCCATTCGGAGCGCACCTCGACGAAATGCCCGCCGGTGACCCGGCGTGGATCCACGGATGCGTCCAGTCTCTCGACGGGTCGCCGATCGCGGGTGCCGAGCTCGACGTCTGGCAGAACGGCGACAATGAGCTCTACGCCGTGCAGGATCCGGAGGCGCCCGAGACGCACCTACGTGGGCGTTTCACGACGCGTGAGGACGGGTCGTACGGGTTCGTCGCTGTCCGTCCCACGCCGTACCCGATTCCTGCCGACGGGCCTGTCGGTCAGATGCTGCGTTCGACCGGCCGGCATCCCTGGCGACCCGCGCACGTCCACGTGATCGTCCGCGCACCGGGACACCGATCGGTAGCGACCCACATCTTTGACCGGGCCAGCGACTACATCGATTCGGACGCGGTCTTTGCCGTGAAGCCGTCGCTGCTACGCGACTTCGTAGCGAGACGAGCCGACGATCCAGAGCGTCCTGATGGCGTCGAAGGGGACTGGTGGTCGCTGCGCAGCGATTTCGTGCTCGCTCGGAGCATCGACTCCAGGGAGCCAGTCGACCCCGGGCGAACGGCCTAACGGGCGGCAGTCCGAACACCTCCTGACGACCTCTGCAGGCTGGGACAAGAGCGATTGAATATGATCGAGTCGTGGCCGCGAGTGTCCTCATTCTCGGAGCGGGTTTCGGCGGCCTGGAGCTCGCCACCATGCTGTCCGAGGAGCTCGGCGGCGACATCGACGTGACGCTGATCGACAGGAACGCCGCGTTCTCGTTTGGCTAC
>JANOFZ010000510.1:0-7382 GCA_031413935.1 Thermoleophilia bacterium
CCGTGCAAGCTCGGGCCGCAAGCCCGCATTCACGAGCCCTACTCGCCGCAGGATCGCTACTGCCATCGCGATTCCCATCCCGGTCTGGGCCACGACGGTACCCCACGCTGAACCTTCGATCCCGAGGTCGAAGCCGTAGACGAGCACGATCTCGAGAATGAGGTTGACGACGTACCCGACAATGACGATCACGAGCGGTGTTCGGAGATCCGAGACACCACGGAGAAATCCCTGGCCGCCGATCGCAAGGAACGCGGAGGGGACACCGAGTGCCGCGATTCGGAGATAGGTCACGGCGTACGCCGCCGTCTGCCCCTCGACGCCGATCGCATCGACGACCGGCTCCGCGAGGACGGCAACCCCGGCGGCAACGAGGCAGCCGAAAGCGAGCGAGAGCCAGAGACACTGAGCGCCGAGGCGCGCCGCGATCAGATCTTCTCCGGCTCCCGTCGCGCGAGCGACCTGCGCCGTCGTCCCGTACTGGAGGAAGTTGAACATTGCGAGCACCGAGAGGACCGTCGCCGCAAGGCCAAGCGCAGCGAGCTGGGAACGGCCGAGGTGCCCAACGACCGCCGTGTCGACGAGCACGTAGAGCGGCTCGGCCGCAAGCGCGCCGAGCGCGGGGATGGCGTAACGGATGATCCGCCGGTCGTACTCGGAACGGAGCCGCAAGGCGCTAACGCGCCGGCCGTACGACGACCGCTGTCCCGCACTTCAGGCTCATCTTCACGCGGCCAGCCTATCGTGGCACCTGACCAATACGGAGTTGTGTGGCCGGCCCACAGGCTCTACGCTCGACACTTGGCCGCACCAACCGCTCACCGGCGTCCGCTCTTCTGGCTCAACATCGGCCTCAAGGCGCTCTTCGTCGGCCTGCTCGCCTTCGGCGCCTTCTCCGGACTCGACCAGTTCGACGGGAAGGCGTTTGGCTGGCGCCTGATCCTCTACCCCATTGCAGCCCTCATCGTCCCGGTCGCATGGCGACTGCGGGGATCACCTCAGCCGTATCCGTATGCCGCCGACATGCTGCTCGTGGCGCCGTTCCTCGTCGATGTGGCGGGCAACGCGCTCAACCTCTACGACTCGATCGTCTGGTGGGACGATCTCAACCACCTCGTGAACTGGGCGCTCCTCTGTGGGGCTCTTGGAGCAGCTCTCCTCCGAACGACGCTTCGGCCGCTCGTGCTCTTCGCCGTCGTCACGGGCTTCGGAGCCGCCGCCGCAATTCTCTGGGAGATCGGGGAGTACTTTGCATTCATCAGAGGCGGGGACGAGCTCGCTACCGCCTACACCGACACGCTCGGGGACGAGATCCTCGGGCTCACCGGCGGGGCGGTCGCCGCGCTCACGGCGGCGGTCATCGCGCGGCGCCGAAACCCTGGAGACAGGCTGAAGCCTGTCACCGAATCTCGACGCGGTCGAGCGTGACGGGCGTCTTTGGTTTGTCACGGCCGTCGCGCTCGACCAGCTGGATTCGATCGACGACGTCCTGCCCTTCCGTCACCTGTCCGAAGACGGTGTGCTTGCCGTCGAGCCACGGAGCCGCCTCGGCGGTGACGATGAAGAACTGCGAGCCGTTCGTGTTCGGCCCCGAGTTCGCCATCGCAAGTGCGCCCTTGACGACTTTGTGGTCGTTGAACTCGTCCTCGAACTTGTAACCCGGGCCACCGGTGCCAATGCCCTCCGGACACCCGCCCTGAATCATGAAGTCAGGGATCACGCGGTGGAAGATAAGCCCGTCGTAGAAGCCTTCGCCTGCGAGCTTCGTGAAGTTGGCGACCGTTTTCGGCGCCTCGTCGGGGAAGAGCTCGATCTCGATCGAGCCCTCGCTGGTGTGGAGCGTTGCCTGTGTCATGTTGCGACGCTAGCAGGCGGCGTCCTGCTTAACGGCCGATGAACAATCGCGCCGGGGTGGCGTCTAGAATCCGAGGATGACCACGACGGTTCCGCTCTCGACCCTGCCCTCGGGGGAAGCCAGCGAGGAGCTGGCACGCTCGTGGCGCCGCCTGACCCGCGTCGCGACCGTCGTCGCCGTGATGACAGCCCCGGCGCTCTTTGTCTGGTTCACGCAGCAGAACGGCTGGAACTGGTGGGTGTCGCTCCTGGCCGCGCTCGGGGTCGTGATCGTCTTCCGCGGCTTCGCGGATCTCATCTTCCGTCGGCTGATCCCCTGGCCCAGCCTCTTTGGAGTGGAGAGCGCCGCGCTCCGCGAGGCCGACGTCGTCGGTCGGCGACGCGCCTGGTTCTGGCGCTTCTGGTTCAAGCTCGCGTTGATCGTCTCGATCGCGATCACGATCACGTGGCTCTTCGTCGGGGGTACGTGGTGGGGCGCCGCCGGAACGATGTGGGACGCCATCGGGAGCCTGCTGACCAATCCCACACTGTGGATGCAGGCCGTCTTCGTCTTCTTCCTCTTCTTCGCCAACTTCGCGATCATGTTCGGACCGCTGCTGATGATGAACCTGTCGCAGATGCAGTCGTTCGAGCCTGGCGACGCGGAATGGGGTGTGAAGCTCGAGGACGTGCGTGGTCAGACCGAGGCAAAGGAGGAGGTTCGCCGCGTCGTCGACATCTGGCAGTCGGGCGACCACTTCGAGCGGGCGGGCGGCAAGCGCGAGCGCGGCCTGCTGCTCTTCGGCGCTCCCGGCACCGGGAAGACGATGCTTGCGAAGGCGATTGCGACCGGCTTCAACTCACCATTCATTTCGATGCCAGGCTCCGGCTTCGCTGCCACGTTCATCGGAATCGACGCGATCGTCGTGCGCGTGCTCGCTCGCCGCGCCAAGAAGCTCGCCCGCAAGTGGGGCGGCCAGTGCATCGTCTTCATCGACGAGATCGATGCAGTCGGGATGCGACGGCAGTCGCTCGGAAGCGGTGCCGTGGGGTTC
Organism: Thermoleophilia bacterium; assembly: GCA_031413935.1. Lineage (GTDB taxonomy): Bacteria > Actinomycetota > Thermoleophilia > Gaiellales > Gaiellaceae > Gaiella. Next base: position 2,889 of record JANOFZ010000510.1, read on the forward strand.
GAGCCGCTCCAGTCCGGGAATGCAGAGGAGCTCCTCTTCTTCGGTCCGCTCGGGGCCCGCGATCCCTCCGGCGACCTGATCGTCGAGACCCGCGCCTGGCGCGACCGGCTCTTCGACTCGCGGGCACCGCAGCCGATCGGCGTCTCGGGCTTCCAGCTCCGCATGGCCAGCGTCTTCAACTTCATGTTCCCCGGCGGCATGGGTGGAATGGGTGGAGGCATGGCGCTCAACCAGCTGCTCGTCGTGATGGACGGCATCGACAACCCGCCGTTCATGCGGCGCTTCTCGACGAGCAAGCTCAACACGCTCCTCGATGCGACGTTCATCGTGCCGCGGTCGGTCGGCAAGGTGAAGCTCCGCCTTCCCGCGGCGCGCCCGCGCAACGATCAGATCTACTTCATCGGCGCAACCAACGTGCCAATCGATCGCCTCGACCCGGCGCTGATCCGCCCGGGCCGGATGGGTCGACACGTCTGGTTCCGCACGCCGAGCAAGCAGGATCGCCTCGACATTCTCGACCTCTACATCGGCAAGGTGTCGCACGCCGACGAGCTCGACTCCCCCACACGGCGAGACGAGATCGCACGGATCATGAGCGGCTACTCCCCCGCCATGATCGAGCAGGCGATTTCGATGGCGTTGACGATCGCCCATCACACCGGGAACCAGGGATTTGGCTGGGACGACCTCGTCGAAGCCGTGACTACGCTCGACGCGGGCACGGCGAGCGGCTCCGAATACATCCCGATGGAGCGGCGCGCGGTCGCGATCCACGAGGCCGGCCACGCGGTCGCCGGGCACGTCTACCTGACCGGCCGCGAGTCAACGCGGCTGACGATCAAGAAGCGCGGCGACCAGGGCGTCGGCGGCCACCACTGGATGATCGAGAAGGAGGAGCGACTGTTCTCCTTCCAGCACGAGATGTTCCACGACATCGTCTGGGGCCTCGGCGCGATGGCAGCGGAGCGCATCGTCTACGGTGAGAACTCGAATGGCGTCGGCGGCGACGTCGCAGGTGTCACGGCCCGCGCCGCCCTGATGGTGGGTCGCGCGGCGATGGGGCCTCAGCCGTTCCATGTCACACCGCGAAACGGCGAAAGCGAGGAGCAGGCCCGCAAGGACGCGCTCGACCGGTTCGAGAAGATCGGACTGCAGATCATGTCCCGCGCCGGCGGAGGCGGACCGTTCGACGCCGATCCAATCGCGAGCGTGCTCGGCGACCCGGCGAAGCGGACGGTTGCCGCCCAGATTCTGGGCCAGGCCTACGTCACGGCCCACAACCTGGCGCTCGCGAACCGCGCCGGGATCGAGGCGATCGCGGACGCACTCGAAGCCAAGCTCGAAATCATGGGCGACGAGCTCCTGAGCCTGCTCGAGTCCGCAAAGATCACCATTCCCGAGCTCGACCTCGCCGACGAGGCAGTCTGGCCACCCCTCGAGTTCTCCGCTGCGGTCGGACGTGGCCCGCAGCCGCTCGGCCCCGGCGGCCCGGTGGAGCACCAACCGTGAGCGACACGCCAACCCCTATGCCTGGCGACGAAGCGCCCGGGTTTATCGACGCGGAGCCCGCTCAGCCCGTCGGCGACGCGGCGCGAGCCTCGCGCACCGATCGGGCACGGAGCGCGGCCTACAGGTCGCGGTTCGTCATCATCTATACAGCTCTTGCGCTCGTTGCCGGACTCGGCATCAGCGCATTCGCCGTCCTGGCGACCCGCCCCGATCCTGCGCCCCCTGTGGCCTGGTCTACGTGGCAGCCGACGGGGAGCGATACAGCTCAGGCCAGGCAGATCGCCGATCGGGTTGGCAAGCGCTACCGCCTCGAGGGCGGGCCGCAGCTCGCGGCGGCCATCGTCAGCCCCCCGAAGGTCAGTGGCGCAGAAGGAGATATTCCGGTCAGCACGATTGCGGTCCGCCCCGATACCTCGACGGGAACGAAGGAAGAGAGCGAGATCGACATCATCCCGGCGACGAACAGCCTTCAGTTCCTCCTCTGCGGCCTCGGGACGGCCTGCTCGATCAAGGGTGGAGCTGCGTCCGAGGCTCGGCACGCGCTCCTGCGGCGCGAAGCTCTCGAGCTCGCGCTCTATACCTTCAAGTACGTCGACGGAATCGACTCGGTCTCGGTCTTCCTCCCGCCGCGGCCGGACGGCCAGGCAGCTGGCACCTCGGTGTTCATCAAGAGGAAGGATGTCCAGTCCGAGCTAGGCAAGCCGCTCGTCGAGTCGATCGGGGCGGCGGCACCGACGATCGGGGCGATGTCCAAGAAGGAACTGACACTTGTCAATCGCATCACCGAGCCGAGGCTCTACACCTACGAGTACCAACAGGCGCAGGACGGCGGAGCGGTACTGGTCTACGACCCCGTCGTCCTTGGGGCGTAGCGAGTCTCGCTGAACCCACGACTCGCAACCGCGAAGGCGCGTCTCGACCTCCTCGACTGGTGGCCGACGCCCGTTCGGATCGAGGGCGTCCGACTCTTCACCGCCCCGTGGTTCTTCCGCCTCCCGTGGCTCGGCCGGTTCGACGGCTATGCCTTCCACCGCGTCATTCTCCTTCGATCTGACGACGTCTCGGACGACCTCGTCACCCACGAGCTCTGCCACGTATGGCAGATGCAACAACGGCCGATTCGGATGCCACTGAGCTACCTGCGAACGGGATATGCGGGCAACCAGTACGAGCGGCAGGCGCGCGCCGCCTCCCAGGCGACACGATCAATGGCGTCTCAGAACAACCCTGTTGCCTGACGGATCCACGAAGCTGGTTGTCCCGTCGCGAGCCTCGTGCCCCGCTGCAGCCAGGGACGCCTGGACGGCCACGAGCGCTTCCCGGGTGGGCAGGAGGACGGTAAACGAGCGCAGGCCGCATGCTCCTTCGGGCGGCGCAGGCGCACCGACCCCGGCCCACGTGTTGAGCCCGAGATGGTGGTGGTACCCGCCCGCGGAGGCGAAGAGCGCACCCGGGTAGCCCCGTACGGTCGGCTCGAATCCGAGCGCGCCGATGTAGAACTCCTCAGCGCCCGGGATGTCCGCGACCTGGAGGTGGACGTGACCGATGCGCGTACCGCTCGCCATTCCGTCACCCACATCTCCGCTGCCGACGGAAGCAAGAACGTCTGCGAGGTCGAGCGGCAACGTACCCATTCTCAGCTCGCCGTTCTCGCTCTCCCACTCCCTGCGTGGTCGGTCGCGGTAGACCTCGATCCCGTTTCCCTCGGGATCGTCGAGATAGAGCGCCTCGGAGACGAGGTGGTCTGATGCGCCCGTGAACCTCCACCCGGCGGCGCCAACGCGATGCACTGCACGCGCGAGCTCGGCGCGGGAGGGAACGAGGAGCGCAAGATGGAACAACCCCGTCGTGTGCGGCGGCCGCGGCGGCGCGTCGGATCGATGGACGAGCGCGACGAGTGCGACGTCATCGTCAGCCGCCCCGAGCTCGACGGTGTCGCCCGTTCGTCGGAGTTCGCGCAGACCGATCGCGTCGCGGTAGAACGCGACCTGTGCGTCCAGATCGGCGACCGTCAACTCGACGGTCCCCATCGAGGTTGTCGGATCGATCATCACAGCGCCTGCACCGAGTCGCCGACATGCACGACGCCCGGCTGCTCGACGGCCCCCCAGACGCCGATCGGCAGCGGCTCTCCGCTGTCGGGCGGCCGGTAGCGCGCGAGGATGCGGAGCGTGTCGAGGTCGGGCACGCCCGTGTTGGGATCCTGCGTGGTCACAACACATCTCCCGACGACCTCCTGCACTCCGACGATTGCGTCGCCGATCGCGACCGAGCGGCCGAGCCACCTATCTTCCTCGTGCTCGTCGACGCCCGTGATCGTGAAGAGCATCCTGAAGCGACGACCGTCGATCGTCTCCCGTTGAGCCTCCTGCGCGAGCCGATCGAGCGTGGCCGTCGAAACGAGCGAGACGCTGCCCTCGTTGCCGCGATCCGAGCCCGCTCCGGGCTCGTCAGCCCGCACGAGCCTGAGCTCCCGGCCGACGAAATCGGAGAGGGACTGCGAGAAGGGCCCCTCGACGATTCTTCCCCCGGCAGGCCGTCCGAAGAAGTCCGTCTCGATCGGCGCCCCGAGAGCAACCTCGTCCTCGACCACGCTCCCGTCGGGAAAGCGCAGCGCAAGCGATGTGCTGTCGAGGTCACACGTCGCGACGATCTGGACGAGAGTGCCTACTCGCTTCCCATTTGCGAGCCGACCGTCTGCGCCGACAAGATGAAACCGCCGGTTGTCCCGCACGCCTGTGAGCTCGAGCTCGACGTGGTCGTGAAAGGCGAGCGCAAGCCCCTTCACCGGGGAATACGTGATCTCGCTGACGGACGCCGAATCCGTCGGCAGATTGTAGGGGCGGGACCTGTCCCGCCCGCGGGGAACGCAACGCCCCTCACCGAAGCGCGCCGAGAAGCTGCTCCACTGTCCCGCGTCCCGGGACGACGATCGACGGGTCGAGCTCGACGAGCGGTTCGAGAGCGAAGGCTCTCTCGTGCAGG
>JANOFZ010000511.1:0-2941 GCA_031413935.1 Thermoleophilia bacterium
AAGCCTCATCGCCGAACGCCAGAGCGACGTCGACCGAGCCGACCTGCTGTTGGCCGCGCAGGGTTGGGATTCTGGGCCCCGGCGCGATACGGTGCTCCCATGCAGTCGTGGAACCTCCTCGAGATCGAAGCGCCTGAGGGACTCCGATCGCCTACGGTGCTCCACTCAGGAGATGCCCGGGCGATTGTGCTGTGCCTCGAGCCGGGACAGACGCTCGGTGATCATCGGGTGCGCGAACGCGCCTGGGTGACGGTGGTGGACGGCGAGATCGAGGTCACCTGCGCGGATGCGGGAACGACCGCGGGGGCAGGGATGCTCGTCATGTTTGACCCGGGCGAGATCCACTCGGTCTCGAGCACTGACGGCGCGCGGTTGCTCTTGCTCCTCGCCCCGTGGCCTGCAACGGGGCATTACGCGGACGGCGAGACCTCGCAACAGGCGGTGTGATCTCGGCGGTTCGGGTTAGCTCTTGTTGAGGCGCTTCTGCTGTTGCCGCCAGACGACCCTGTCCATGAAGTAGCTGAACGGGATGAAGACCGCGAGCAGGAGGCACGTCTGGACGAACGCGCCGGGGTACGTCATCTTGCCGCCGCCGAGCAACAGAACCGTTGCAAAGAAGATCGGGGCGAAGATGGCGCCGCGCTTCAATACCTTCTTCCAAGAGGGCGGCTGAGCCGTACGCCCTCCGCGTCCAGCCCCCTTCCCCGCGGACGTCGTCTTCTGCGTCTTTGAGACGGTCGCCTTGCTGCCACGACCAACGGGCTTTCGCGGCTCCTCCTCCCGCTCGACAGGGCGCTCGACACCCTCCTCGTCGACGTAGACGAGGTCGTAGTCGTGCCGTTTCTCCTTGGCGCGCCGCTTGCGCTGTTTCTGCGTGGCCATCAGGTGGAGTATGCCGTGCGGCGAAACACCACCGCGCCACCTTCGATCACGGTGTGCACGACGTCGCCGGCGAGGTGGTAGGCGACGTGCCGCCAGTCGGGCGCTTCGAGCAGCACGATGTCCGCTGCGAACCCCGGGCTGAGCCGTCCGATCCGGTCGGCCCGGTCGAGCACGTGCGCGGCGTTCACGGTGGCTGCGACGAGCGCCTCCTCCGGAGCGAGGTGCAACTGCGTGCAGGCGAGCGAGAGCACGAGCGGCAGGCTGTTGCAGAATGCGCTTCCCGGGTTGAAGTCAGTGGCGAGCGCGATCAGCCCGCCGGCATCGGCGAGAGCACGCGCCGGAGGCATGGGCCGATCGAGGAACAGCGCGCTCGCCGGCAGAAGAACTCCGGTGACCTCGCTTGCGGCCAGCGCCGAGACGCCGAGGGCACCCGTCGCCTCGAGGTGATCGACAGAACGCGCGCGGAGGGCGACGGCGAGCCCGATCGCTCCGGACTCCGTGAACTGATCTCCATGCAGTCGCAATGCCAGGCCGGCTGCACTGCAGGCCTCGAGGTACCGACGTGCCTGAGGGGCGTCGAACGACCCCCTCTCGAGAAAGACATCGGCTGCCTCGGCGAGCTCGGAAGCCTCCGGTAAGACCTCGACGAGCAGAAAGTCGAGGTAGGTGTCCGCGTCCGCGAACTCGGGCGGCACGGTATGCGCTCCGAGCCAGGTCGGGATGCCCCCGGCGGCACGAACGGCGCGGAGCTGGGCCAGTTCGGTGTCGTGATCGAGCCCGTACCCGGATTTCCCCTCGAACGTCGTCGTCCCGTGGGCGCGCATCTGCGAGCGGTGCCGCACCGTGATCTGCACCAGCTCACGCTCGTCCGTGGCACGGGTCGCGCGCACCGTGGAGAGAATGCCGCCGCCCGTGGCGTGAAGCTCCTCGTAGGAGGCACCCCCGGCGCGGAGCGAGAACTCGTTGACCCGGTCACCTCCGAAGCATGCGTGGGTGTGACAGTCGACGAGACCAGGGATCGCGCAGAGACCTCGACCGTCGATCTCCTCGACCCCGGCGGCGATGTCCGGACGAAGGTCGACCATCCTCCCCACGCTCTCGACACGACCGTCGCAACAGAGCACGTACGCATCCTCGACGACGCGAATGTCACGAAGGTCGGCGCCGCGGAGCGGCCCCCCGCTGCCGCCCGGGGTCGCCACCTGGGCGAGATCGCGGATCAGCAGATCGGTCACAGGCTCACAGACGGAGGCGACGACGGCGACCGCCCTTGACCCGACTCGGTTTCTGCGCCCCGCCGCACGCTCGGTAGGTCGAGACCACCATCGCGCGCGGCATCGATCGCCTCGACGTACCCCGCGTCGGCGTGGCGCATCACACCCGTGCCCGGGTCTGCAGTGAGCACTCGCTCGAGCCGCGCCGCAGCCGCAGCCGTCCCGTCGGCGAGGACGACCATCCCGCTGTGGATCGAGTTGCCGATCCCGACGCCACCGCCATGGTGAACGCTGACCCACGTCGCTCCCGCAGCCGTGTTGAGCAGCGCGTTCAGGATGGGCCAATCCGCAATCGCGTCGGAGCCGTCCCGCATCGCTTCGGTCTCGCGGTAGGGGGACGCGACGGAGCCGGAGTCGAGATGATCGCGGCCGATCACGACGGGTGCCGAAACACGACCCGTTCGGACGAGCTCGTTGATCGCGTGGCCCGCCAGGGCACGATCGCCGTAGCCGAGCCAGCAGATTCGCGCCGGCAGGCCCTGGAACGCGACCTTCTCCGGAGCCATCGCGAGCCACCGCTGCAAGAGGATGTCGTCGGGGAACAGCGCCTGCAGCTCACGGTCGATCGCCTCAATGTCAGCCGGGTCACCAGAGAGAACAGCCCATCTGAACGGGCCGATCCCGCGGCAGAAGAGAGGCCGGATATAGGCCGGGACAAAGCCCGGGTATGAGAACGCTTCGGTCAGACCTCCCGCATGGGCCTCTCCTCGCAAATTGTTGCCATAATCGAAAACATAGCATCCCATGCGGACGAAGTCGCACATCGCACGCACGTGCGTCACGAT
>JANOFZ010000512.1:0-4556 GCA_031413935.1 Thermoleophilia bacterium
CTCGCCGCCACGCGCGCCCTCATCGGCGACACGCCTCTGATCCCGATGACGTACGCCTCCCTCCTCGAGGCCTACGGCTGGGAGCGATTCGAAACCGACGCGAGAGCCGCAGGCGCGACGAGCTTCATCATCGCCGACACGGCCGCCGGTTCCCGGCCCGAGCTGCGTCGGGTTCAGCTCGTCGCCCCGACGTCCACCGACGCGCGCATCGCGCTCGCCGCCGCCGAGACAGACGGCTGGCTCTACCTCGTCACGCTGACCGGCACGACCGGTGCACGTACCGAGCTCTCCGATGCGCTCGCCGGGCTGGCAGCCCGCACCCGCGCCCTCACCGACGTTCCGCTCTACGCGGGCTTCGGCATCTCGACGCCCGAGCAGGCGCGCGCGGCGGCGGATCTCACGGACGGGATCGTCGTCGGCTCGCGTGCGGTTCAGGTCGCCGAGGACGGCCCGGAGGCACTTCACGCCTACGTGGCCTCGCTGCGCACAGCGCTCGACGCGGGAACGACGGGAACTGCCTGAAACAGACACTTGTGGGGCGCCGCCGCTGATGCCATCATAACGGTATGGCGTCATACCTGTACAATGTGGACATGGCCAAGGAGAAGCTCACGATCTACCTGAGCTCCGAGATCGCGCGCTCCATGCGCGTCTCCGCCGCCCGGCGCGGGATCAAGGACTCCGATCACGTCGAGGAAGCGCTCGCCGAATGGTTGGGTATCGCCGCTTTCGAACGTTCATGGGCGAGAAACGATGACCTGACCGACGAAGAGGCGATGGAACTCGCTCTCCAGGCTCAACGCGAAGTGCGCGAGGAGCGCCGCCAGAAGCCCCAGGGCACGTCGTAGGTGCTCCAAGCCGTCCTCGACGTCAACGTGTTCATCTCGGCATTCCTGTCACCACACGGCACGCCTGCTGCCGTCGTCGCGGCCTGGCGCGACGGTCTGTTCGACATGATCGTCTCCCCAGCGCTCGTTCGCGAGCTCGAGGACGTCGCCGTTCGTCCACACCTCGCCGATCGGATCGACCAATCTGACGTCAGGTTGGCCTTCGCGGACATTCGCCGCAACGCAATTCTCGTCGACGACCCGCCGCCCGCACGCCACGTCCCGAGCGACCCCGACGACGACTACCTCGTCGTGCTCGCCCTCGCTGCCGGTGCGCACGCGATCGTCACCGGTGACATGGCGCTACTCGCGCTCGAGCTCGACCGGCTGCGCATTATGGCGCCGCGCGATTTCCTCACCGCGATCGAGCCGGGCGCCTGAGCTCCTGCCTCGATGGAACGCTCTCACTGAACCGCGCGCGCAGCGCTGGAACGGCTCCGTGGGGAGGAAAGGCCTGGCTGGCGCACGAGGTAGGCCCGGGGAGTATCCCCGGGCCTACCGCCGTCCCGACGTGCGCTCTGTCCCGCGTCGGGACGACCGACCGCTAGCGGAACGCCTTGGCCTTGCCCGGGTCGAAGCCTTCGATTACGAGCAGTTCGTCGTACTTGCTCTCGTCGGCCAGCGTCGATGCAACGTTCGGCGAGTGCTGCACGTTCACGAACGCCTTCGTTCCGCTTCCGTCGAAGATGAACCCCGTGGGCTCGCTTCCCTTCGTCGTGACGGAGAGAACCATGACGCACCCGTCCGTCTGGAGGTCGACGTCGCCGCCGTCGGGAAGGCAGGCCCACACGTCTCCTGCGACCGAGACCCCGTTGATGCGTGGGCTGTCCTCGATCACGTAGAGAATGCCCGTGCCGGGCTGGAAGGCAAGGTTGTCCGGCTGGTTCATGAGGTTGCTCCCCTCGACGAATGTCTGTACGACGGGTCCGGCGGGAGTCTCGTTCGCGCAGAGAACCTCGCCGTAGTTCTGCTGGCTCGAGACGCCCGTGTTCGCCCAGCAGAAGCGGATGTTCCCCGCTGCTAGAGCAATGGGATCGATGTGCAGATCCTCCGGGCGGTAGAAGCCGGTGGCATCGTTTGCCTCCGCGGACGCACGCGCATCCGCTGCGTTGATCGGCCCGATCCATTTGCCCAGTCCGCGTTGGTTCGCCTGACCGTAGTTCGTGCTCGTGCCGGCATTGCCGATCCGGATCGCGGACAGCGTTCCGGCTGCAAGCGGCGACGACGCGTGATTCGCCGGATTGGCGAGGGTTGCGATCGAGACCGACGTGAGCGGCTGACTCAGAGGGGTAGTCGGGACGAACCTGAAGATCGTCCCACCCTTCAGGTCGTCCTTCGGTGACAGCTCGTCACCCGCGTAGACCGTCCCGGTCGGCAGGATCTCGAGTCCTTCCCATGCGAACCGGCCGAGGGCCGGCCGCGGGCGAACGTTCCCGGCGTCCCCACCGGAGGTGACGCCGGTGGCACGGTCGAAGGTAACGCCATCGGTGTTGATCGGATCGTAGATCTCGATCGCCCAGCCCGGGGCCGCGGGATCGTCATCGGTTCCGACCTCTTCCGTAGCAACGATCGTCTGCCAGGGAGTGCGCCGGATACCGTCACAACCGGCTGTCCCGGTGAGCAGGGTCTCGACCTTGCCCTTGTCCGGTTCCGCGAGCCTTATTCGCTGCACCCCCGGAACCGTCGTCCCGTTTTCGATGCACACGATGCCCCACTCCGGGTTCTCGTCGGACGGCCAGAGAGCGATCATGTCCGCGTTCTGGTAGAGCTGATCCGCGACAGCAGAAGTGTTGATGTCCCCGCGAAGAACCCCGCTGACCTTCAGCTTGCTCGCGAGGACGACCGAGGCTGCCCCCTCCGTTCCGTCGATGTTGGCTGCCGTTCCGTCGAGTGGTTTACCAATGTCACCGTACAGCTGGTTTGCCTTGGTCGTCAGCTGTGACTCCTCGTCGAGCCCGACGTCGGTGAACGACGCGGCTGAAACCGCCACTGCCGCGACGACTGCGACGACTCCGACAAGCCCTACGACGATCCCCTTGCGCGCAGAGTTGCGCATGAACTCTCCTCCTGTTCACGGTTACGGTGCCCCGTGTCGGAGCACCTCGCGAGCATCGTCGTGGAGGCCGGCTGACAGATGGGTTGATCCTCGGCACCGGTGTGGTATCGGGCCGGTGAGTCGCCGCAACGCAGCACTCGTTGACGCCCCGCATCACGCCAACGTCCTGAGCAACCCGTAGGGCGGCTACCTCGACGGAACGCGTTCGCCGCAGCGCTCGCAGCGCTGGTAGCGCTCGGTGAGGAAGAACCAACGCGACTTCGAAACCTTGTGGCCGAATACCCGGCAGCGCCAGCTCATTAGGGCCCCACCTGGACCAGCATCTTCCCGATGTTCTCCCCGCCGAGAAGGCCGATTAACGCGGCGGGCGCGTTCTCGATTCCCTCGACAATGGTCTCGCGGTAGCACACTGCGCCGTCACGCACCCAGGGCGCCATGTCGGCGAGGAACGCCGGCGTCCGGTCGATGTGATCCGAGATGATGAAGCCCTCGATCCGCAGCCGCTTTCCGACGACGAGGGCGAGGTTCCGTGGGCCTGGCGTCGGCTCGGTGGCGTTGTACTGCGAGACGGCACCACAGGCGACGACGCGGCCGTTCTTGCGGAGCGCCGACAACGCGGCCTCGAGCGTTGGCCCGCCGACATTGTCGAAGTAGAGATCGATGCCGTCACTCAGCGCGTCGCGCGTCGACACCTCGTGGTAGTCGAATGCCTCGTCGAACCCGAGTCCTCGTAGCCAGGCGACCTTCTCGGGCGAGCCCGCGCTCCCGATCACCCGGCACCCCTTCAGCTTCGCGATCTGCCCGGCCGCCGATCCGACCGCGCCAGCCGCTCCCGAGACGAACACCGTCTCTCCCGGCTGCGGCCGGCCGATGTCGAGCAGCCCGACGTAGGCGGTCAAACCCGGCATTCCGAGCACCCCGAGGCCCGTCGACACGGGCGCGAGCGCCGGATCGAAGGCGATCAGACCGCGCCCGTCCGAGAGGGCGAGCTCCCGCCAGCCGAGGTTGTGCACAACCCACGAGCCCTCGGCGAAGCGGTCGCTCCGCGAGGCGATAATCTGCCCCACGGCCCCACCGTCCAGGGCCTTACCGAGCCGGAACGGCGGCACGTACGACTTCGTGTCGTTCATCCGACCGCGCATGTACGGATCGACGGACATGAAAGCGTTGCGGATCAGAACCTCGCCGTCGGTCGGCTCGGGCACGTCGACCTCGACCAGGGCGAAGTCGGTCGGCCGGGGCATTCCCTCGGGCCGGGCGGCCAGGTGGATCTCGCGACTCGTTTTCATGTGACCGATCCTACAATGGTGCGGTGTACTCCCTTCGAGGAACCCTGCTGATCGCCGGCCCGGATCTGCTCGATCCGAACTTCCGCCGGAGCGTGATCCTCGTCGGCGAGCACGGCGAGGAAGGAGCGATGGGAGTGATCCTCAATCGCCCGTCACCCGTGTCGGTGGCCGATGCCGTCCCTCCGCTTGCCGAGCTCGTCGACGAGTGGGAGCTGGTTCACGTTGGCGGACCGGTGCAACCGCAGGCAATCGTCGTCCTCGGCGACTTCGGGAACACGGCAGAGGCAGCCGCTCTCGTGCTCGGCTCGATCGGGTTCCTCCCCG